>NZ_JBEYXN010000013.1:0-194267 GCF_040704625.1 Streptomyces sp. NPDC046866 | reverse complement strand
GGGCCGGGCTCCCCCCCGCGCGGGGGGGGGGGGGGGGGGCGCCCCCCCCCCCCGGGGGGGGGGGGCCCCCCCCCCCGCCGCACCGGCGCGTCGGCCGCGACCGGGGTGACGATGCGGTCAGTCGGCGCGGGAGCCCAGGTCCGTGCCGTCCGTGCCGCCGCCCTCGTGGCCCTGCCACAGCATCAGATTGCTCATCAGCTCCGCCTGTTCCACCGCGTCGTCCAGGGCGTGGTGGGTGTGGCGGCGGGTGGAGCGCAGTGCGGCCGGCATCCGGCCCTTGACGGCCGCGCGCAGCGGGACCCGCGCCTTCGCCGCGTACAGGGTCTTCATGTCGAGGCAGCCCGAGTGCCCGAACGGGCTGTCGCCGCCGAACCGCATCAGGTACCAGTAGAGGAACGTCCAGTCGAAGGAGGCCGGGTAGCCGCACATCACCGGCTGCGCCCCCGCCTCCTGCGCCACCTTGCGCACCCACGCCCGGAAGGCCGCCATCGCACCGGCAGGGTCGGCGCCCTCGCGCAGCAGCCGGTCGCGGTCGAGGCCGCTGACGGCGAGCGCCTCGGGGACGTACTGGTCGCTGATCGGCCGCAGTTCGCGGTAGAAGGTCCGCGCCTGCGGATCGGCGGCCGTATACGAAGCGCCGTCCTGCAGACCGGCGACGGCGGCGCCGAAGCTGATCATGGAGTACGGGCCGGGGATCGGGCCGTCGGCCTCGATGTCGACGGAGATGTAGAGGGAGGGACGTGCGCTGCGGGCTGCCATGCGCCTGAGCATGCCAGCCCGCACCGCGGCCGATCATCCCGATTTCGGGAGGGCGGTATCAGGAGGCCGGCGTCAGGTACATCCCGGTCTGGTCGCCGCCCGCCGTGTTCTTGCAGCCGACGTTGGACGTGGCCGGCTGCGCCACGGCCAGGGCCAGGCAGCGGCCGACCGCGAGCTGGCCGAAGTAGTTGGGGTGCATGGACTCCTGGACGAGCCCCTGGGTCTCGTTGTTGTCGATCCAGCGCGCCCACTCGCTCGTCTTCGCCGAGGCCGGCGCGGTCGAGGTCACCTGCTTGCTCGCCTTGGCGCACACCTCGCGCCCCTGGAGCATGTCGCGCAGGTCCAGGAACTGCACGCCCTTCTCGGCGGCGACGGCCTTCAGGCGGCTGGCGATCTGCGGGACGAGCGCGTCCCGGGCCCAGTCGGAGTCGCGGTTCCAGAAGGGGCAGCCGCCGGTGTTGAGCCGGCTCCAGTCGCTCTGGGTGTACCGGTTCTCCGCCCCGCGGGGGATCGGCGAGGGGTAGGACTGCAGCACGATCCGGTACGCGGAGTCGGCGTATCCGGCGGCGCGCATGACGGCCCGGATCTCGTCCACGGACTTGCCCACGTTCGCCATCACCCCGTCGATCTTCTGGTCGACGCCGTACTGCCGGTCGTCGTAGCAGTACGAGTTCCAGAGGACGAAGTCGTACGCGCACTCCTTGATGATGTCGGCGAAGCCGAGGTCGTTGCCGCCGACGGACAGGGCGATGACCTTGACGTCGTTGCTCGCGGCGACCGCGGCGAGCTGGTCGGCCTGCGGGGCCTCGCCCTTGAAGGGGACGCCGCCGTTGACCGTGCGGAAGACGTTCTCGGTGGTCGCGCCGGAGCAGGCCAGGTTCACGGCCACGGCGGCGATCGCCCCGGCGCTCCTGGCCTCGGCCGAGTCGGAGCGGTGGCAGCCGCCGGCGGTGGCGCCGTACACCTTCGACGGGTCGTAGGTCGAGCCGGTGATCCAGGCCCGGTCGGTGCCGCTGCGGCTGCCGGAGTCGGTGAGGCTGTTGCCCTTCCAGCGCCCGGCCTCGCCGGAGATGTAGCTGTCGCCCATGGACACCACCGCGGTGGGCCCGGTGCCGGGGCTCGCCGCCGCGGTGCCGGCCGTGCCGCCGACCAGGGCGGTGAGGGCGAGCGGCAGTACCAATCCGGCCCCCGCGAGCCGTCGCACGCGACCGCGGGTCCTGTCCTTGCCGGTGTTGCGGGATCCGATCACAGCGGAACTCCTGCGGTAGGCCATGCCGGAGTCCGGAGCGAACTCCGGGGCATGGCTGGGGAAGTGGGGGTTACCGCCGGCCGGTGGCACCGGAAAGGTGACATGGCACACGTTGTTACCGCTAGGTAGCCGCAGATTACGATGAGGTAACGACCGACCGGTCGTTCGGCCTCCGGGTCTTCCGGTTTTCCTTCCGTTTTTCCTGACCCTGCGTCAACTCTGCGGCGCGGGCCGTGACACGACTGCGCCCCCGGACCGGGGGTCCGGGGGCGCAGTCGCTGCTCGGCTGCTGTGCGATCAGCCGACCAGGCGCTCGTACGCGGGGAGGGTGAGGAAGTCCGCGTAGTCGGCATCCAGGGAGACCTGGAGGAAGAGGTCGTGGGCCTGCTGCCACTTGCCGGCCGCGTACGCCTCGTCGCCGACCTCGGCGCGGATGGCGGCCAGTTCCTCGGCGGCGATGGTGCGGGTCAGCTCGGCGGTGGCCGTCTCGCCGTTCTCGAAGACGACCCCGGCGTTGATCCACTGCCAGACCTGCGAGCGGGAGATCTCGGCCGTGGCCGCGTCCTCCATCAGGCCGAAGATGCCGACGGCGCCCAGGCCGCGCAGCCAGGCCTCGATGTAGCGGATGCCGACCTGGACGGCGTTGCGCAGGCCCTCGTACGTGGGCCTGGCGTCCAGGGAGTCGATGGCGATGAGCTCGCCCGGGGCCACCGAGACGTCCTCGCGCAGGCGGTCCTTCTGGTTCGGCTTCTCGCCGAGCACCGCGTCGAAGGAGGCCATCGCGATCGGGACCAGGTCGGGGTGGGCGACCCACGAGCCGTCGAAGCCGTCGTTCGCCTCGCGGTCCTTGTCGGCCTTGACCTTCTCGAACGCAACGCGGTTGGCCTCGGCGTCCTTGCGGGACGGAATGAAGGCCGCCATGCCGCCGATGGCGTGCGCGCCGCGCTTGTGGCAGGTGCGGACGAGCAGTTCGGTGTAGGCCCGCATGAAGGGGGCGGTCATCGTCACCGCGTTGCGGTCCGGCAGGACGAACTTCTCGCCGCCGTCGCGGAAGTTCTTCACGATCGAGAACAGGTAGTCCCAGCGGCCGGCGTTCAGGCCCGCGGCGTGGTCGCGCAGTTCGTAGAGGATCTCCTCCATCTCGTACGCGGCCGTGATGGTCTCGATGAGGACGGTGGCGCGGACCGTGCCCTGCGGGATGCCGACGTAGTCCTGGGCGAAGACGAAGATCTCGTTCCACAGGCGCGCCTCGAGGTGCGACTCCGTCTTCGGCAGGTAGAAGTACGGGCCCTTGCCCAGGTCGATCAGGCGCTGGGCGTTGTGGAAGAAGTACAGGCCGAAGTCCACCAGCGCACCCGGCACCGGCCGGCCGTCCACCCGGACGTGGCGCTCCTCCAGGTGCCAGCCGCGCGGCCGCATCACGACGGTCGCGAGTTCCTCGGCGGGCTTGAGGGCGTACGACTTGCCCGTGCGCGCGTCGGTGAAGTCGATGCGGCGCTCGTAGGCGTCGATCAGGTTGAGCTGGCCGAGGACCACGTTCTCCCAGGTCGGCGCCGAGGCATCCTCGAAGTCGGCCAGCCAGACCTTCGCACCCGAGTTCAGGGCGTTGATCGTCATCTTGCGGTCCGTCGGACCGGTGATCTCCACACGGCGGTCGTTCAGGGCGGCCGGGGCTGGCGCGACCTGCCACTCGCCCTCGCGGACCTGTGCGGTGTCAGCGAGGAAGTCGAGGTGCGAGGTGCGGGCGATCTCGGCGCGGCGCTCGGCGCGGCGGGCGAGGAGCTCGTCGCGGCGGGGCGTGAACCGCCGGTGGAGCTCGGCCACGAAGGCGAGGGCGGCCTCGGTCAGGACCTCGTCCTGGCGGGGGAGGGGCTCGGCGTCGACGATGGCCAGCGATGACGGCGCTGGTGCGGACATATCTGTCACTCCTTCAGCGGCGGTGCCTGGCGGCCGCGGGGAATGCTCGCGCGGGACGGCACGCAGTGCCGTCGGGTGTGGAGAGTTCCGGGATACGGTCGCGGGCGCCGTCTGGGGTTCAGGGCGCTTCTGACCAGTGGATAGTAATTTCCTTATGGTGGAAGTTCAATGGTTTGTTGATATCGAGATTCTCTGAGTCGACAGACTCCACCCACCGGTGGCCCTCAGTGCCACCGCAGTCACGCCCCGCTCAGGCCCGCCCCGAGCCGGACTCAGGCAAGTCGTGCCAGGTCGGGCGGGGTGTCGATGTCGTAGGCCTCCGCGACGTCCCCGCACTCCACCAGCGTGAGCTCCGCCGCGTGCGCTGTCAGGTGCACCCGCGCGCCCTTGTCGCCCGTCGCCGTCGCGGCGATGTCGGCCCACCGGTCCGCCCCGAAGAGAACCGGATGGCCGCGCTCCCCGCCGTACGCCGCCGCCACCAGGCTGGACGGCGAGCGGTACGCCTCCCGGACCCGGGCCACCGCCGCGGGCCCGATGCCCGGCTGGTCCACCAGCGACACCAGGGCCGCGCCGGCGCCCGTACCCGCCAGGGAGGCGAGGCCGACGCGCAGTGACGAGCCCATGCCCTCGGCCCAGTCCGGGTTGTCCACGACCACGCAGCCGCTCAGGTCCGCCCGCTCGCGGACCTCGGCCGCCGCGGCGCCGAGCACCACGTGCACCGGGCCGCAGCCCGCCTCCCGCAGCACCCGGACCGCGTTCTCCACCAGCGGGCGCCCGCGGTAGGGGAGCAGGGCCTTGGGTCGGCCGCCGAGCCGGCGCCCGCCGCCGGCCGCGAGCAGCAGGCCCGCGATCACGGGGCCGCGGGGCGCGCTGACCGAGGCGGCTGAGTCGGCTGAGTCGGCTGAGTTGGCTGAGTTGGCCGGGTTCGCTGAAATGGCCGAGGTGGCTGAGGTGGCTGAGTTCGCTGATTCGGCTGACATGACAGCGATTCTCGCGCCCCGGCCGGCGCCCGTGGCCGGCGTACCGGGATCCGGCGCAGGGCGCGCCGTACGGCGGCCCGCGCCGCAGCCAGCCGCAGCGGCTCGCCGATGCGGTTCTCGGCGGCGGCCACCAGCGCACGCTCGTCGCGGTCGGTCAGCACGTTCTGCACGGCGGATCTCCTTGCCAATCGGGAGCCAATACCGCGAGTCTGGTCACCGATTGGCCTGGAGGGCAGAGCCAATCAGGGGAGGTTGGCATGGCAAACGGGCGAGTCGTCCAGACGGCGGACAGAACGATCGGCAGCCGCCAACTCGCGGCGCTCCTGCCCCCGGAGGTGCTGGCGCGCCCCGGCTACCGCTCGCTCGCCGACGCCCTGCGCACCCTGCTCCTCGACGGCCGCGTCGCCCTGCACGTACGGCTGCCCGCCGAGCGGGACCTCGCCGAGGTGCTCGGCGCCAGCCGGGCCACGGTCACCGGGGCCTACGACCTGCTGCGCGAGAGCGGCTACGTCCGCAGCCGGCGCGGCTCCGGCACCTGGACCGAGCTGCCCGAGGGGCACGCGCCGGTCGGCGCGCACCTCCTGGGCGGCGCCGGCGGCTACCGCCCCGACGGCGAGGACGGCCTCGACCTGGCCATCGCCGCCATGGGCGCCCCCGAGGACGGCCTCGCCGAAGCCCTCGCCCGGGCCGCGTCCCGCCTCCCCGCGTTCGCCCGCGACCCCGGCTACCATCCCTTCGGCCTGCCCGACCTGCGCACCGCGATCGCCGACCGCTTCACCCGGCGCGGCCTGGCCACCCGCCCGGGGCAGATCCTGGTGACGGCGGGCGCCCAGCAGGCCTTCGCCCTCGTCGTGAACCTGCTGTGCCGGCCGGGAGACCGGGTGGTGACCGAGAACCCGACGTACGCCAACGCCCTCGACGCACTGCGCCAGGCACGGCTGCGCACCGGCTCGATCGCCGTCTCCGACGCCGGCTGGGACATGGAGATCGCCGAGTCCACGCTGCACCAGACCGTCCCGAAGCTGGCGTACGTGATCCCGGACTTCCACAATCCCACCGGCGCCCTGATGCCCCGCGAGCAGCGGCTGCGGCTGCTCGCGGCGACCCGCCGCACCGGGACCTGGCTGGTCGTGGACGAGACCATCGCCGACATCGCCCTCGACGTCCCGGCGCCCGCGCCGCTGGCCTCCCTCGCACCGCGCGGCGAGGGGGACCACGTGGTGGTGATCGGCTCGCTCAGCAAGACCCACTGGGGCGGGCTGCGCGTGGGCTGGGTCCGCGCCGCCGAGAAGGTGATCACCGAGCTGGCCTCGGTCCGGGTGGCCGCCGACATGACCGGCTCGGTGCTGGACCAGCTCGTCGCGCTGCACCTGCTGGAGGGCGTGGAGCAGTCCCTGCCCGTGCGCCTGGCCGCACTGCGCCGCCGCCGCGAGGTGCTGGTGCGGGCGCTGGAGGAGCACACCCCGGAGTGGTCCTGGCAGGTGCCGCCGGGCGGGCTGTCGCTGTGGGTGGACCTGGGCGAGCCGGTGGGCTCGGCGCTGGCCGAGCGGGCCGCCGCGGGCGGGGTGCACATAGGCCGCGGGGCCCGCTTCGGCGTGGACCCCGGCACCTTCGAGCACCGCATCCGCATCCCGTACACCCTGCCCGAGGACCGCCTGGAGGAGGCCGTACGCCGCCTGGCCGCGGCCTTCCACGACGGGGTCCCCCTTGCCCCGTCCGTGGAGCGGCCCCACTGGGTGGCCTGAGGGCGCCGGCCGGCGGCCCCGCGGCGGTCAGGGGGTGCGGATGAGGCGGCGCGTGGCGGCCGCGGCCACCGCCGCCGTACGGGAGTCCACGCCGAGCTTGGCGTAGACGTGGACCAGGTGCGACTTGACCGTGGCCTGGCTGAGGAACAGCCGCTTGGAGATCTGCTGGTTGGACAGGCCGTCCGCGACCAGCTGGAGCACCTCCAGCTCCCGCTTGGTCAGCGCCTCCGCGGGCGTGCGCATCCGGTCCATCAGGCGCAGCGCCACCGCCGGGGCCAGCGCCGACTGGCCGGCCGCCGCCGTGCGCACCGCCGCCGCGAGCTCCTCCGGCGGGGCGTCCTTGAGCAGGTAGCCCGAGGCGCCCGCCTCGACCGCCGCGAGGATGTCCGCGTCCGTGTCGTACGTCGTGAGCACCAGCACCCGCGGGGCCCCGGGCCGGGCCGTGATCGCCGCCGTCGCCGCCGAGCCGTGCATGCCCGGGCCGAACTGCAGGTCCATCAGCACCACGTCCACCGGCTCGGCCGCGGCCAGCTCCACGGCCCGCTCGGCGGTCGCCGCCTCCGCGACCACCGTGAAGTCCGGTTCCGTGTCCAGCACCGCGCGCAGCCCGGCCCGCACCACCGGGTGGTCGTCGGCCAGCAGCAGCCGGATCGTCATCGGGAGGCCTCCGTGTCCGTGTCGTTCTCCGTGCGGGCGTCGGCGCCCGTGAGAGGAGCGGTGGGCAGCGTGACCGCCACCGCGGTGCCCTGCCCCGGCGCGGACTCCACCGTGAACAGCCCGCCCAGCGACTCCGCCCGCGCCCGCATCGCCGGCAGCCCGAAGCCGCCGTCCCCGGACGGGGCGCGGGACGGGTCGAAGCCGGCACCGTCGTCCACGATGTCCAGGGTGACCGAGGCGTCCATGAACGTCAGGGTGATCCCGGCGCGCCCGGCGCCCGCGTGCCGCACCACGTTGGCCAGCGCCGACTGGGCGATCCGCAGCAGGGCCACCTCGTACGGGGTGGGCAGCTCCCGAGGCGTCCCGCTCAGCGAGAACCGGGCCTGCGGCACCCCCGCGCACAGCCGCTCCAGGGCAGCGGCCAGCGAGCCGCGGTCCAGGTCCGGCGGCGTGAGCGCCCGGACGAACCGGCGCGCCTCGGCCAGGTTGTCCTGCGCGGCCTCGCGGGCCCGGCCGATGTGCTCCAGCGCCGGGGCCAGCTGCTCGTCCCCCTCGGGCAGCGCCCGCTCGGCGGCCCGCAGCAGCAGCTGGATCGAGGAGAGCCCCTGGGCCAGCGTGTCGTGGATCTCGCGGGCCAGCCGCTCCCGCTCCGCCGTGGTCCCGGCGGCCCGCTCGGCCGCGGCCAGCTCGGCCCGGGTGGCGATGAGCTCCTCGATCAGCTCGCGGCGGCGTTCGCTCTCCCGGTACAGGGCCTGGTAGCCCAGGACCGTGGCCACCGCCACCGCGGCGCCCAGCAGCGGCCCGAGGAAGGCCCCCGGCGTCACCGTGCCGCTGTGCGCGAGGAACGAGCCGATGGCCGCACCGGCGGTCACGGCGACGGCGGCGAGCCCCCAGCGCAGGCGCAGCAGGTGCAGTTCGAGGAAGTACAGCGGGAAGGCCAGCCACAGCCCGTCCGGGGACAGCACCAGCAGCACCGCCCAGAGCGCCCCGAGCGCCGCGAGCCATGCCCCGGCGGCGGCCGGCGAGCGGTGGACGGCGGGGGAGCGCACCCCGGCCGCGTACACGGCGGCGAGGACGGCGCAGACGGCGGTGACCGCCGCCGCCCCGGGGTCGGAGTGGCCGACGGCCCGCCCCGCGGCGAGCGCGAGCAGCGCGAGCAGCAGGGCGTGCAGGCACAGCCGCAGGACGCGGGTGACGGGTGTGAGCGGCCGGCCCGGCGCGGGGCCGGCCGGTGCCGCGGGCGCAGCCGGTGCCGCGGGCGCGTTGGGCGGTGCGGGGGAGGCGGTGCGGGAGGGCGGGGGTGACGCGGTCATGGCCCGACCAGCGTAAGCGGGCCGCGGTGGGACCCGGTCAATCGAAAGTTTGATGTCGGGATGCGTCCTTCGATTCCGGGATCGCTCCCGTGGCGCGATGCCCCGGCCGCACCGGGACGACCAAGGTGGGGGACATGTTCGTCGCATGGAGAGATCTACGGTTCGCGAAGGGCCGCTTCGCGCTCATGGGCTCGGTCGTCCTGCTGATCACGCTGCTGGTCGGCCTGCTGTCCGGGCTCACCGCCGGCCTGGCCCGGGAGAACATCTCGGCCGTCACCGGCCTGCCCGCCACGCACCTGGCCTTCGCCGAGCCGGGCGGGGAGCAGAAGGTGTCCTTCACCAACTCCCAGCTGCCCCAGAAGGCCTGGCAGGCCTGGCGGGCGCAGCCCGGCGTACGGTCGGCGCAGCCGCTCGGCATCCGCACCACCAACGCCGCCGCGGGCGAGCGCACGGCCGCCGTCTCGGTCTTCGGCGCCGACCCGGCCGGACCGCTGCCGCCGAAGGCGGGCGGCGGCCCCGCGCCGGGCCGGGTGGTCCTGTCCGAGAAGGCCGCGAAGGAGCTCGGCGGCCTCACCGCCGGCTCCCGGCTGAGGATCGGCCCGCTCGACCTGGCCGTCGCCGCCGTCTCCGGCACCGCCGCCTACAGCCACACCCCGGTCGTCTGGGCGGACCTGGCCGACTGGCAGCGCCTCGGCAACCCCGGCACCTCCCCCGAGACCGTGGCCACCGTCATCGCCCTCGACGTGGCGGGCGGCGGCGCGGACCTCGCCGCCGGGGACCGGGCCGCCGGGACCCGGGCGCAGACCGTGGACGAGGCCCTCGGCGCCATAGGGTCCTACCAGGCCGAGAACGGCTCGCTCCAGCTGATGCGCGGGTTCCTCTTCGCCATCTCCGCCCTGGTCATAGGGGCCTTCTTCACCGTCTGGACCATCCAGCGCAGCGGTGACATCGCCGTCCTGAAGGCGCTCGGCGCCTCGACCCCCTACCTGCTGCGGGACGCCCTCGGCCAGGCCGTGGTGATGCTCGCGATCGGCACCGGGCTCGGCACCGCGCTCGCCGCCGGCACCGGTGCGCTGATCAGCGGCGGCGACGTGCCGTTCGTGCTGGAGACCGCCACCGTCCTCGCGCCCGCCGCGATCATGATCGTGCTCGGCGCGCTGGGCGCCGCCCTGTCCATCCGGCGGATCACCGCCGTCGACCCCCTGACCGCTCTCGGGAGCGCCCGATGACCCTGCTCGTGGACGACGTCACGCTCACCTACCCCGACGGCGAGAGCCGGCTCACCGCCCTGGACCGGGTCCGGCTGGAGGTGCCGGCGGGCACGCTGACGGCCGTGGTCGGCCCCTCGGGCTCCGGCAAGTCCAGCCTGCTGGCGGTCGCCGCCACCCTGGTCGGCCCGGACTCCGGCCGGGTGGTCGTGGCCGGCCGGGACACGGCCGGGCTGAGCGCCGCCGAGAAGTCGGCGCTGCGGCGCGAGGAGATCGGCATCGTCTTCCAGCAGCCGAACCTGCTGGCCTCGCTGACCGCCGCCGAGCAGCTCCAGGTCATGGCGCACCTGTCCGGCCGGCCGGCGCGGGAGCTGCGCCGCCGGGCCCTGGAGCTGCTGGACGCCGTCGGGCTGGCCGACAAGGCCGACAAGAGGCCCCACCAGCTCTCCGGCGGGCAGCGCCAGCGGGTCAACATCGCCCGCGCGCTGATGAACGAGCCGGCGGTGCTGCTGGTCGACGAACCCACCAGTGCGCTGGACCACGAGCGCGGGGCTGCCGTCCTCGACCTGCTGGTCGCGCTCACCCGGGAGCGGGGCACGGCCACCGTGCTCGTCACGCACGACCGGGCCCACCTGGAGCGGATGGATCGTACGGCGACGATGGCGGACGGCCGCCTGACGGAGCCGGTGGCTGCCGCCTGACGGAGCCGGTGGCTGCCGCCTGACCGGGCCGTGTCCCGGACCGGGGCTCCGCCCCCGACCCCGCGCCTCAAACGCCGGCGGGGCTGGATGTGCCGGGCCCCCGGCCCAGGGAGGCGGGGGAAGGCGGGGCTGGATGTGCCGGGCCCCGCCTCACACGCAGGCGGGGCTGGGGCCTACGCCGGGGTCTGGCTCTGGAGGGCCACCGAGAGTTCCGCGGCCACGTTCTGGAGGATCGGGACGATCGACTCGGTCAGGTCCTCCGTCACGCGGCCGGCCGGGCCCGAGATGGAGATCGCGGCGGCGGTCGGCGAGTTCGGCACCGACACGGCCAGGCAGCGGACTCCTATCTCCTGCTCGTTGTCGTCGACCGCGTAGCCCGCCTTGCGGACCTGCTCCAGGGCCTCCAGGAAGCCCTCGGGCGTGGTGATGGTCTTCTCGGTGGCGGCCGGCATGCCGGTGCGCGCGAGCAGGGCCCGGACCTCGTCGGCCGGGGTGTAGGCCAGCAGCGCCTTGCCCACCCCGGTGGAGTGCGGCAGCACGCGCCGGCCGACCTCGGTGAACATGCGCATGGAGTGCTTGGAGGGCACCTGGGCGACGTAGACGATCTCGTCCCCGTCGAGCAGGGCCATGTTCGCCGTCTCCCCGGTCTCCTCGACCAGCCGGGCGAGGTACGGGCGGGCCCAGGTCCCCAGGAGCCGGGACGCGGACTCGCCGAGGCGGATCAGGCGCGGGCCGAGGGAGTACCGTCGATTGGGCTGCTGCCGCACGTAGCCGCAGGCGACCAGGGTGCGCATGAGGCGGTGGATGGTCGGCAGCGGCAGCCCGCTGGCGGTCGAGAGCTCACTGAGGCCGACCTCGCCACCGGCATCGGCCATGCGTTCGAGCAGATCGAAGGCGCGCTCGAGGGACTGGACGCCACCGCCGGCGGCGGTGGTCTTGGCGGAAGCGTCGGTGGTGCTGGCGCTGGACGTCGGCACGGCGCGGTCCTTTCGGTGCTGGCAGGCAAGGGAGCAGCCTACCGGGCTGTCGGCATCGGCCCCAGAGCCGGGTCGACGCCGTCCCCGCCGGTCAGGGCGGGTTTGTCCGGGTGGTGGAGGTGCTGGGGAAGTTACCCGCACACCCCCCGGTGGTGATAGCTACATTCTGAATAGCGAAATCTTAATTCCATGCTGTGGAAACCTCCAAGTGCGGCCGCAGCGTGTCGGTGCAGTGTCCGGACGCTCTTGACTGGCTCCGGATCGGCATGAAGACTCCGTCAACAGAACGTTGAATTTCGCTCTGTGGAAGTAGATGGGGAGGTTCCGGGGTGTCCGACCACGTGGAACTGGTACTGCGCTCGACCCGCGTCATCACTCCCGAGGGGACGCGCGCCGCTTCGGTCGCCGTCGCCGCCGGGAAGATCGCCGCCGTCCTGCCGCACGACGCCGAGGTACCGGACGGCGCCCGGCTCGAGGACTTCGGCGACGACGTCCTGCTCCCCGGCCTGGTCGACACCCACGTCCACGTCAACGACCCGGGCCGCACCGAGTGGGAGGGCTTCTGGACGGCCACCCGCGCCGCCGCGGCCGGCGGCGTCACCACGATCCTCGACATGCCGCTGAACTCCCTGCCGCCCACCACCACCGTCGACCACCTCATCGTGAAGCAGGACGTCGCCCGCGCCAAGGCGCACGTGGACGTCGGCTTCTGGGGCGGCGCCCTGCCGGACAACGTCAAGGACCTGCGCCCGCTGCACGACGCCGGCGTCTTCGGCTTCAAGTGCTTCCTGTCGCCCTCCGGCGTTGACGAGTTCCCGCAGCTCGACCAGGACCAGCTCGCCGCCTCCCTCGCGGAGATCACCGGCTTCGGCGGCCTGATGATCGTCCACGCCGAGGACCCGCACCACCTCGACTCCGCGCCCGTCGTCCCCGGCCCGAAGTACGCCGACTTCCTCGCCTCCCGCCCGCGCGACGCCGAGAACACCGCGATCGAGAACCTGATCGCCCAGGCCAGGCGGCTGAACGCGCGCGTCCACGTCCTGCACCTGTCCTCCAGCGACGCGCTCCCCCTGATCGCCGCCGCCAAGGCCGAGGGCGTGCAGATCACCGTCGAGTCCTGCCCGCACTACCTGACCCTCACGGCCGAGGAAGTGCCCGACGGCGCCAGCGAGTTCAAGTGCTGCCCGCCCATCCGCGAGGCCGCCAACCAGGACCTGCTGTGGGACGCCCTCGCCGACGGCACCATCGACTGCATCGTCTCGGACCACTCGCCCTCCACCGCCGACCTCAAGACGGCCGATTTCTCCACCGCCTGGGGCGGCATCTCCTCCCTCCAGCTGGGCCTGCCGGCCATCTGGACCGAGGCCAGGAGGCGCGGCCGCAGCCTGGAGGACGTCGTCCGATGGATGTCCACCGCCCCGGCCCGCCTGGCGGGCCTGGACCGGAAGGGCGCCATCGAGGCCGGCCGCGACGCCGACTTCGCGGTGCTCGCCCCCGAAGAGACCTTCACCGTGGACCCGGCCGAGCTGCACCACCGCAACCAGGTCACGGCGTACGCGGGCAAGACCCTGCACGGCGTCGTGAAGTCCACCTGGCTGCGCGGTACGCAGATCGCCGACCACGGCACCCCGTCCGAGCCCACCGGCCTCCTCCTCGAAAGGCAGAACTGACCGTGGCGATCCCTTCTTTCACCGGCAACGCGAACCCGTACGGAGGCGGCGACCCGTACGCCGACTACCGCACGGCCGAGTTCCCGTTCACCCAGTACGCGAACCTCGCCGCCCGCGAGCTCGGCGCCGGTGTCATCGCCGCCAACGACGAGTTCTTCGCCCAGCGCGAGAACCTGCTGGTTTCCGAGGCCGCGCACTTCGACCCCGAGGACTTCGGACACAAGGGCAAGGTCATGGACGGCTGGGAGACCCGCCGCCGCCGCGGCGTCTCCGCCGAGCAGCCCTGGCCCACCGCCGAGGACCACGACTGGGCGCTCGTCCGCCTGGGCGCCCCCGGCGTGATCCGCGGCATCGTCGTCGACACCGCCCACTTCCGCGGCAACATGCCGCAGGCCGTCTCCATCGAGGGCACCAACTGGGAGGGGGCGCTCGCCCCGACCCCCGAGGAGCTCCTCGGCGACGACGTGAAGTGGACGGTCCTCGTCCCGCGCACGCCGGTCGGCGGCCACGCGGCCAACGGCTTCGAGGTGGGCGTCGAGCAGCGCTTCACGCACCTGCGCGTCAACCAGCACCCCGACGGCGGCATCGCCCGCCTGCGCGTCTACGGCGAGGTCCTGCCGGACCCGGAGTGGCTGGCGGCGCTCGGCTCCTTCGACGTGGTGGCGCTGGAGAACGGCGGCGCGGTGCAGGACGCGTCCAACCGCTTCTACTCCCCGCCGACCAACACCATCAACCCGGGCCGCTCCCGCAAGATGGACGACGGCTGGGAGACCGCCCGCCGCCGCGACAACGGCAACGACTGGATCCGCTACCAGCTCGTCGCCGAGTCCGAGATCCGCGCGGTCGAGATCGACACCGCCTACCTCAAGGGCAACTCCGCCGGCTGGGCCTCGCTGTCCGTCAAGACCGGCGAGGAGGGCGAGTGGCAGGAGTTCCTCCCGCGCACCCGCCTGCAGCCCGACACCAACCACCGCTTCGTGCTGGACGCCCCGGCGGTCGGCACCCACGTCCGCATCGACATCTTCCCGGACGGCGGCTTCTCCCGCCTGCGCCTGTACGGCTCCCTGACGGAGGCCGGCGCGGCCGCGCTCGCGGCCCGCAACCAGGAGCTCGGCGGCTGACCCCGCCCGCAGTACCGCCCCGGGGGCCGACACCCCCGGGGTCACCGGAACCGCCGAGGTCCCGGACAGCCCGTGGGGCGCACCCGTACCACCAGGTACGGGTGCGCCCCTTCGGCACGTACGGCCCCGGCGGCCGGGCCGACGGCCCCGACCCCTTCAGGCCGCGTGGCCGCCGTCGACGGAGTACTCGGCGCCCGTCACGTACGCGGCCCCGTCCCCGGCGAGGAAGGCCACCACGTGGGCCACCTCCTGCGGCGTGCCGAACCGGCCGAGCGCGGTCATCGCCCGCTGGCCCTGCGCGTACTCCCCGTCCGCCGGGTTCATCGCGGTGTCCGTCGGCCCGGGGTGCACGATGTTGGCCGTGATCCCGCGCCCGCCCAGCTCCCGGGCCAGCGCCTTGGTCAGGCCGGTCAGCGCGGACTTGCTCATCGCGTACAGCGTGCCGCCCGGGCCGGGGACCCGCTGGGTCATGCAGGTGCCGATGGTGACGATCCGTCCGCCGCGCTCCATCAGCAGGGACGCCGTCTGCGCGGCCGCGAAGGCCCCGCGGACGTTCACCGCGAGCACCCGGTCGACGTCGGCCGCGCCGAGGGTCTCGATCGGCCCGAGGACGCCGATGCCCGCGTTGTTGACGAGCACGTCCAGCCGCCCGAACTCCTCGGCGGCCCGTTGCACCGCCCCGGCCACGGCCTCGGCGTCCCCGGCGTCCGCCCGGACCGCCAGCGCCCGCCGGCCCAGGGCCTCGATCTTCCCGACGACCTCGGCAGCCGCCTCGGCGTCGTGCACGTAACTGATCGCGACATCGGCCCCCTCCTCGGCCAGCCGTACCGCCACCGCAGCCCCGATGCCCCGGCTGCCACCCGTCACGAACGCCGCCTTGCCGCTCATGGAACCCTCCTCGTCGTGCCGCCCACTTGGTTGCGGGTTCAATGAAACCGGCACGGAGTGAGCGCCGCTGGCAGGAATCCGTCCTCGCGTTCGGGGCGCCGGGCGGGGCCGGCGGGGCGTCAGCTCCGGGAGCGCCAGACCGTCAGGTCCGCCCGCAGGAAGCTGCCCAGGCCCTTCACCCGGACCGGCGTCGACTTGGTCTGGAGCACGAGCACGCCGATGTCGCCCGACGGCTGCCGGATGCAGAACTCGCTGCCGGCCGCCGCCGAGGCGAGCGGCCAGCGCGTGGGCTTGGCCGTGGGCAGGAGCGCCCGGCAGTCGTCGGCCGAGAGTCCCGGGCTGCCGTACGACATGAGGATCGCGCTGGAGTCGCTGACGAGGTCGCAGTCGACCTCGTCGCATTCGAGGCGGACGTCGCCCTTGCGGTCCTCGCGCACCGCCCCGTCCTGGAGGCTCAGCGAGCCCTTCTCGTCCAGCAGGACGCCGGGATAGGGGAACGCCTGCACGGGGCGCGGGGCGTCGGGGGAGGACTTCGCCCCCGACGCCGGCCCGCCGGCGGAGGCTCCCGGGCGCGCGGAGGAGGGGGCCGAGGCGGAAGGGCCCGAGGCGGCACGGGCTGAACCGGCCGGGCCCTTCGCGCCCTCGGCCCGTCCGCCCGCCCCGTCCGCCCGCTCCCCGAGCAGCCAGCCCAGCCCGGCCAGCAGCCCCGTCGCCGTCACCGCGGCCAGGGCGATCAGCGCGGTGCGCCGCCGGCGCGCCCGCGGGTCCTGCACCCTGCCCGGCTCCGGCGGAGGCGCCCAGGGCGAGGCCGCCCCCGCAGCGGCCGCCCCGGCACCAGCCGGCGCCGCCAGGGTGTGCACCGGGGTCGGATCCGGCACCGGGCCCGGTACGGAGAGCTCCGGCCCCATGACCTCCCGCCAGACGGCCGGGCCCCCGCCGCCGTCCTCCGCGCCGAGCCGGCTGCGGCAGGCGTGCACGATCTCGGCCGGGGTGGCCCGCTCCGCCGGATCGGCGGCCAGGCAGCGGGCGATCAGCGGCCGCAGCGCCTCCGGCAGGCCCGACAGGTCGGGGGCGGAGTGCACGATCCGGTAGAGCACGCCCAGCTGCGGCCCGTCCCCGTACAGCGTCTCGCCCAGCGCCGCGAACGCCGCCGTCTGGCCCAGCGCGAACACGTCGGTGGCCGGGGTGACCTCGCCGCCCGCCGCCTGCTCGGGGGCCATGAACGCCGGGGTGCCGACGGTGGTGCCCGCGGCGGTGTGCGAGGAGACCCCGGAGGCCAGCGAGATGCCGAAGTCGATCACCCGCGGTCCGTCGGCGGCCAGCAGGACGTTCGACGGCTTCATGTCCCGGTGCACCACGCCCGCCGCGTGGATGGCCTGGAGCGCCTCGGCCACCCCGGCCATCAGCCACAGCACGGCCGGCACCGGCAGCGCCCCCCGCCGCGCCACCGCCTCGGCCAGCGAGGGCCCCGGCACGTACAGCGTGGCCAGCCAGGGCTGCGCCCCGTCGGCGTCGGCGTCGACCAGCTCGGCGGTGTACGCACCCCGCACCCGGCGGGCCGCCTCCACCTCGCGCCGGAAGCGCCGCCGGAAGTCCGGGTCCTCCGCCAGCTCCGGCCGGACCACCTTGATGGCCACCGGGCGCCCGCCCTGCGTGTGCGACAGGTAGACCCGCCCCATGCCGCCCGCGCCGATCCGGGCCGCGAGCCGGTAGCCGGCCACGGCCTGCGGATCGTCCCCCTGCAGCGGCCCGAACACCTCGGTGGTGCTGTCCATCGGCTTTCTCCCCCGACTCCCGTGATGCACGTATCACCTGATCAACCGATGAATTGATCAGCGGCAGCCTATGCGGGGGGCGGGCCGGTGGCGGCAATCGGAGGGGGCTCCGAGCGCGCCGCAGCGATGAGTCGCCGGCGGCCCGGGAGTCTGAACCACTGAACGGACCCCTACCCCGGAGCGCAGAGCCATGGCCAAGCTGACCCTCACCACCTTCGTCACCCTCGACGGCGTGATGCAGGCCCCCGGCGGCCCCGACGAGGACCGCAGCGGCGGCTTCGCCTACGGCGGCTGGCTCGTGCCGTTCGCCGACGAGGGCATGGGCGCGTTCATGACGGAGGTCTTCGACCGGGTGGGGGCCTTCCTGCTCGGGCGCCGGACGTACGAGATCTTCGCCGGGTACTGGCCGCAGCACGACGACCCCGCCGACCCGATCGCGAGCCGCCTCAACACCCTGCCCAAGTACGTGGCCTCCACCACGCTGAAGGACCCGCAGTGGGCCCGCACCACCGTCATCGACGGCGAACAGCTGCAGAGCGAGATCGTGCGGGTCAAGGACGCGCTGGGGGAGGACCGCGAGCTGCAGGTGCACGGCAGCGGCAGGCTCGCGCAGTGGCTGCTGGCACGGGACCTGGTGGAGGAGCTGAACCTCCTGGTGTTCCCCGTGTTCCTCGGTGCGGGGCGCCGGCTGTTCCCGACGGGCGGGCTGCCGACCGCGTACGAGCTGACCGCCTCGCGCACGACGGAGCGCGGCACGGCCATCCACACCTACCGCCCCACGGGGCGCGCCGCGTTCGGCAGCTTCTGATGCGGCCGCCGCCCCGTACCGAAACCGCTCGACCGGCATGATCGGCCGGCGGTACGGTGGCCCCGCACCCGTGCGAGCCGCCGACGTCTCCACCCGCTGACGAGCCGTTGGAGAACCCCCGGTGACCTCGACCGCCGCCTCGGCCGCCCTGCCCGGCCGCACCACCGCCCCGCGCCGCCCCTGGCTCGCCGACCTGCCGGTCCTGGCCGTCGCCGTCGTCTGGGGCGGCAGCTACCTCGCGGCCAAGGGCATCACCACCGCGGACACCGTGGTCGCGGTGCTGGTGCTCCGCTTCGCCCTCGTCCTGCCCGTGCTCGTCCTCGCCGGGTGGCAGCGGCTGCGCACGCTGGACGCCGGGCAGCTGCGCGCGGCGGCCCTGCTCGGACTCGTCCTCGGCGGGATCTTCGTCCTGGAGACCTACGGGGTCGTCCACACCTCCGCCACCAACGCCGGGCTCATCATCAGCCTCACCATGATCTTCACGCCGCTCGCCGAGGCCGCCCTGCAACGCCGGGCGCCCTCCCCGGCGTTCCTGGCCGCCGCCGGCCTCTGCGTCGCCGGTGTCGTCCTGCTCACCCAGGGCGCCGGCCTCGCCGCCCCCGGCCTCGGCGACCTGCTGATCCTCGGCGCCGCCCTCGCCCGCACCCTCCACGTGCTGCTCACCGCCCGGACGACCGCCGTCCGCGACGCCGACTCGCTCTCCCTGACGACCGTCCAGCTCGCCGCCGCCACCGGCGTCTTCGCCGTCCTCGCCGCCGTGCCCGGCACCGGAGACGGCCCCTGGGCGGCGGCCGCCGCCTTCGGCCCCGCCGCATGGGCCGGGCTCGCCTTCCTCTCCGTCCTGTGCACCCTCTTCGCCTTCTTCGTTCAGATGTGGGCCGTGCGCCGCACCTCGCCCTCCCGCGTCAGCCTCCTCCTGGGCACCGAGCCCCTGTGGGCGGCCGCCGCCGGCATCGCCCTGGGCGGCGAGCACCCGGCCCCGGCCGTCCTCGCGGGCGCCGCGCTCGTCCTGGCGGGCACGGCCTGGGGGCGCCGGGCCGCGTCCGCCTGAGCCGCCCGCCCGCCGGACGGGAACGCGTGGCCGGTTGCCCGTCCCCGGAGTGACCGGAAACCGGCGGGTAGCCGGATCAACTGCCGCCGTAGGGTGGCCACATGCCTCAACCGGATATCAGCGGCAACTCCGCGGACTTCCACGCCGACCCGTACTCCTACTACGCCCGGCTGCGCGCGGCGGGCCCGGTGCACCGGGTCGGCGTCACGGCCGCCGCGTACGAGCCGACCTTCATCGTCGTCGGCCACCAGGAGGCCCGACAGGCCCTCAACCACCCGGGCCTGTCGAAGGACTGGCGCGCCAGCCTGCCCGACGTCGCCCACACGCCGGCCAACTTCAACATGCTGGAGTCCGACCCGCCGCACCACACCCGGCTGCGCAGGCTGGTCGCCCGCGAGTTCACCGCCCGCCGCGTCGAGGCGCTGCGCCCCCGCGTCCAGCAGATCACCGACGAGCTGCTCGACGCGATGGCCGCCCGCCCGGAGCGCACCGCCGACCTCATCGAGTCCGTCGCCTTCCCGCTGCCGATGACCGTCATCTGCGAGCTGCTCGGCGTGCCCGACCTCGACCGCGCCCGCTTCAGCCACTGGTCGAAGGAGGTCGTCTCCCCGACGGCCGGCGCCCCCATCACCGCCCCGCACCAGCAGCTCAGCCTCTACCTCGGCGAGCTCATCGAGGCCAAGGCGAAGGAGGAGGCCGACGACCTGCTCGGCGCCCTCATCCGCACCCGCGACGAGGACGGCGACCGCCTCTCCCACGACGAGCTGATCGGGATGGCCTTCCTGCTGCTGATCGCCGGCCACGAGACCACCGTCAACCTCGTCGCGAACGGCATCCGGGCCCTGTTCGCCCACCCCGACCAGCTCGCCGACCTGCGCGCCGACTGCGAGGGCCTGCTCGACGGGGCGGTGGAGGAGATGCTCCGCTACGAGGGCCCCGTCCAGAACGCCACCTTCCGCTACGCCCGCGAGGAGCTGCGGCTCGGCGGCAGCACCATCCCGGCCGGCGCCACCGTCGTGGTCTCGCTGGGGGCGGCCGACCGCGACCCCGGCCGCTACGCCGACCCCGACGCCTTCGACATCCGGCGCGCCCCGCAGGGCCACCTCGCCTTCGGCCACGGCCTGCACTTCTGCCTCGGCGCACCGCTCGCCCGTATGGAGGGCAAGATCGCCATCCGCGGCCTGCTGGAACGCTTCCCCGGCCTGGCCGAGGACCCGGCCGCCGGGGCGCCGGTCTGGGTCACGGGGAGTCTGATGCGCGGAGTGAGCCGGCTGCCGGTGCGCTGGTAGGCGCGGCGCGTGCCCCGCTCACAGGTCCGGGAGCTCCTCCAGCACCACCCGGCGCCGCTCCCGCCGCGACAGCTCGCACGCCTCGGCGATCCGCAGCGCGGCCAGTGCCTCCCGGCCGTCGCACGGGTTGGGGCCCTCGCCGCGCACCAGCCGTACGAAGGCGGCCAGCTCCGCCTCGTACGCGGGCCGGAACCGCTCCAGGAACCCCGTCCACGGCCGGCCGGCCGGGGGCGGGCCGTGCGGCTCCGTCGAGGCGATCGGCGTACGGTCGTCCAGCCCGGAGGAGATCTGGTCGAGCTCCCCGGCGAGCTCCATGCGCACGTCGTACCCGGCGCCGTTGCAGCGCGTGCCCGTGCAGGTGGCCAGCGTGGCGTCGTCCAGCGTCAGCAGGGCCGCGGCCGTGTCCACGTCGCCGAGCTCCCGGAACCGCACGGGACCCGCGTCCGAGCCGGTCGCGTACACCTCGGTGACCTCGCGCCCGGTCACCCAGCGGACCATGTCGAAGTCGTGCACCAGGCAGTCCCGGTACAGGCCCCCGGACGCCGCCAGGTAAGCGGCGGGCGGCGGCGCCGGATCGGCCGTCATCGTCCGTACGGTGTGCAGCCGCCCCAGCGCCCCGGAGCGCACCAGCTCCCGCGCCGTGCGGCAGCCCGCGTCGAAGCGCCGCATGAAGCCCAGCTGGAGCACCCCGCGCGCCGCCTCCACCTCGCGCAGCACCGCCAGCGTCCGGGCGAGGTCCGCCGCCAGGGGCTTCTCGCAGAACACCGGCAGCCCGCCCCGCACGGCCCGTACGACCAGCCCGGCGTGCCCGTCGGTGGAGCAGGCCACCACCAGCGCGTCCACGCCCCAGGTGAAGACCTGCTCCACGGAGGGCGCGGCCGTGGCGCCGAGCCGGTCGGCGAGCCGCGCGGCCCGCTCCGGGACCGCGTCGGCGAGCAGCAGCGAGCCGGCGTCCGGGTGGCGTGCCAGCGCCGCCGCGTGGAAGGAGCCGATCCGGCCCGTTCCGATCACCCCGATGCGCATGCACTCAACCTGACCCCGTCCGCAGGAGCTGTCAATCTGCCCGGAGAGGTCACCGATGGCACGGTTGGCCGGGATCGCCTCGAAGCCCCCGATGACCTCACAAGGTGCACTGTGGCGGATACTGGGCGGCTGGAACCGGAATGACCGCTTTGGCATCGACGGCACACCGGCCGCACTCCCGGCCGCACACGGCCGTACACAGACCATGGCAGGCAGTACGCAGGACGAGGGAAGGGCAGGCACGCAGACGTGGCTAGGGTCGGGACAGGGGTACGCGTCGTGGGCGCCGTGCTCGCCGCGGTGCTGGGGGCCTCCCTGGCGGGATGCAGCAGTACGGGCGGCAAGCGCGCCGAGGAGCGGGCCAAGGCCGCCGCGGCGGGCCGGCCCGCCGTGTCCACGCCGCGCTGGACCTTCGCGATGGTCACCCACGCGGGAGACGGCGACACCTTCTGGGACATCGTCCAGAAGGGCGCCAAGGAGGCCGCGGCGAAGGACAACATCAACTTCGTCTACGCCCACGACGACCAGGCACAGCAGCAGGCCCAGTTCGTGCAGAACGCCATCGACCAGAAGGTCGACGGCATCGTGGTGAGCCTGGCCAAGCCCGAGGCCCTCAAGGACGTCGTCGCCAAGGCCGTCAAGGCCGGCATCCCGGTGATCACGGTGAACTCCGGATCCGCCCAGTCCGCGCAGTACGGTGCCCTCGCCCACATCGGCCAGGACGAGGAGATCGCCGGTGAGGCGGTCGGCACCGAGCTGGCCCGGCGCGGCCGCAAGAAGGCGGTCTGCGTCCTGCACGAGCAGGGCAACGTCGGCCACGAGCAGCGCTGCGCCGGCGCCAAGAAGACCTTCGCCGCAGGCGGCGGAAGCATGGAGAACCTGTACGTCGAGGGCACCAACATGCCCTCCGTCCAGGCGGCCGTCCAGGCGAAGCTCCAGGCCGACCCCTCCGTCGACGCCGTGCTCACCCTCGGCGCGCCCTTCGCGCCCACCGCGATCAAAGCGAAGGAGGCCGCCGGCAGCAAGGCCGAGGTCGACACCTTCGACCTCAACGAGTCCGTCGCCCGCGACCTGAAGTCCGGCGGCATCGGCTTCGCCGTGGACCAGCAGCCCTACCTCCAGGGGTACGAGGCCATCGACCTGCTGTGGCTGTACCGCTACAACGCGGACGTGCTCGGCGGCGGCCGCCCTGTGCTCACCGGCCCGCAGATCGTCACCGCCGACCAGGCCGCCAAGCTGGAGGACTACATCAAGCGGGGCACCCGATGAGCGCCCTGGCCCCCGCCCCGGCGCCGCCCCCGGCCTCCGCGGGCTCCGCCGACGAGCGCCTCGCGCCCGTCTCCCTGCTGCGCCGCCTGCTCGGCCGCCCCGAGCTCGGCGCGGTCGTCGGCGCCGGCGCCGTCTTCGTCTTCTTCTGCTTCGCCGCCGACAGCTTCCTCAAGGCCTCCAGCCTGAGCACGGTGCTGTACTCGGCCTCCACCATCGGGATCATGGCGGTCCCGGTGGCCCTGCTGATGATCGGCGGGGAGTTCGACCTCTCCGCCGGCGTCATGGTGACCAGCTCGGCGCTGATCAGCTCGATGTTCAGCTACCAGATGACCGCCAACGTCTGGGTCGGCGTCCTCGTGTCGCTGCTGGTCACCCTGGCCATCGGGTTCTTCAACGGATTCATGCTGATCCGCACCAGGCTGCCCAGCTTCATCATCACGCTCGGCACCTTCCTGATGCTGACCGGGCTCAACCTCGGCTTCACCAAGCTCATCACCGGCACCGTCTCCACCAAGACCATCGCCGACATGGAGGGCTTCCCCTCCGCCCGCGCCCTCTTCGCCTCCCAGTGGACCGTCGGCTCGGTCACCCTCAAGGTCACCATCCTGTGGTGGCTGGCCCTGGTGGCCGTCGCCACCTGGATCCTGCTGCGCACCCGCGCCGGGAACTGGATCTTCGCGGTGGGCGGCGGCGCCGATGCCGCCCGCGCCGTCGGCGTCCCCGTCGTCAAGACCCGCATCGGCCTCTACATGGGCGTCGCCCTGTGCGCCTGGATCTCCGGGCAGCACATCCTGTTCTCGTACGACGTGGTCCAGTCCGGCGAGGGCGTCGGCAACGAGTTGCTGTACATCATCGCGGCCGTCATCGGCGGCTGCCTGATGACCGGCGGCTACGGCTCCGCGATCGGCGCGGCCGTCGGCGCCTTCATCTTCGGCATGACCAGCAACGGCATCGTCTACGCCCAGTGGAACCCGGACTGGTTCAAGTTCTTCCTCGGAGCCATGCTGCTGCTCGCCGCGCTGCTCAACGCATGGGTCCGCAAGCGGGCGGAGGCCAAGTGAGCGCGCTGGTGAAGCTGACCGGGGTCAGCAAGTACTACGGCAACATCCGCGCCCTCCAGGGCGTCTCCCTGGAGGTCTCCGCCGGCGAGATCACCTGCGTGCTCGGCGACAACGGCGCCGGCAAGTCCACCCTCATCAAGATCATCTCCGGGCTGCACCAGCACGACGCCGGCAGCTTCGAGATCGAGGGGGAGGAGACCGTCCTCGCCAACCCGCGCGCCGCCCTCGACCGCGGCATCGCCACCGTCTACCAGGACCTCGCCGTCGTCCCGCTCATGCCGGTCTGGCGGAACTTCTTCCTCGGCTCCGAGCCCACCCGCGGCCGCGGCCCCTTCCGCCGCCTCGACGTGGATGCCATGCGCGAGACCACCCGCGCCGAGCTGCTGCGCATGGGCATCGACCTGCGCGACGTCGACCAGCCGATCGGCACCCTGTCCGGCGGCGAGCGGCAGTGCGTCGCCATCGCCCGCGCCGTGTACTTCGGCGCGAAGGTCCTCGTCCTGGACGAGCCCACCGCCGCCCTCGGCGTGAAGCAGTCCGGCGTGGTCCTGAAGTACGTCGCCGCCGCCCGGGACGCCGGCCTCGGCGTGGTCCTCATCACGCACAACCCGCACCACGCCCACCTCGTCGGCGACCGCTTCGTCCTGCTCAAGCGCGGCACCATGGCCGGCAGCCACACCCGCGACTCGATCACCCTCGACGAGCTCACCCGGCAGATGGCCGGCGGCTCCGAGCTGGAGGAGCTGAGCCACGAACTGGGGCGGGTGGCAGAATCGGGTCCGACGACCGACACGACGACCCGCACCCGGACCGGGACCCCCGGCGCCCCGGGGACCGACACCCAGAGGGACGACACGACTCGATGAGCACGTACCGGGACTTCACGCTCACCCACCGGGGGGCAGCGCGGAGCACCGTCCTGCGGACCATCGGCACCCGTGAGCGCCGGTCGCACCTGACCGCCCCGCGCGTCCCGACCGTCGGCATCGACATCGGCGGCACCAAGGTGATGGCCGGCGTCGTCGATGCCGACGGCGTCATCCTGGAGCAGATCCGCACCGAGACCCCCGACAAGTCCAAGAGTCCCAAGGTCGTCGAGGACACCATCGTCGAACTGGTCCTGGACCTCTCCGACCGGCACGACGTGCACGCCGTCGGCATCGGCGCCGCCGGCTGGGTCGACGCCGACCGCTCCCGCGTGCTGTTCGCCCCCCACCTGGCCTGGCGCGACGAGCCGCTGCGCGACGCCCTCCAGTCCCGCCTCGCCGTCCCCGTCATGGTGGACAACGATGCCAACACGGCCGCCTGGGCGGAATGGCGCTTCGGTGCCGGCCGCGGTGAGGACCACCTCGTCATGATCACGCTGGGCACCGGCATCGGCGGCGCCATCCTGGAGGGCGGCCAGGTCAAGCGCGGCAGGTTCGGCGTCGCCGGCGAGTTCGGCCACATGCAGGTCGTCCCCGGCGGCCACCGCTGCCCCTGCGGCAACCGCGGCTGCTGGGAGCAGTACAGCTCCGGCAACGCCCTGGTCCGCGAGGCCCGCGAGCTGGCCGCCGCCGACTCCCCGGTCGCGTACGGCATCATCGCCCGGGTCGGCGGCAACGTCCACGAGATCACCGGGCCGCTCATCACCGAGCTCGCCCGCGAGGGCGACGCCATGTGCGTCGAGCTGCTCCAGGACATCGGCCAGTGGCTCGGCGTCGGCCTCGCCAACCTCGCCGCCGCCCTCGACCCGGCGTGCTTCGTCATCGGCGGCGGCGTCAGCGCCGCCGACGACCTCCTGATCGGCCCGGCCCGCGACGCCTTCCGCCGCCACCTCACCGGCCGCGGCTACCGCCCCGAGGCCCGCATCGCCAAGGCCCAGCTCGGCCCCGAGGCGGGCATGGTCGGCGCGGCCGACCTGGCCCGCCTGGTCGCCCGGCGCTTCCGCCGCGCCACCCGCAGGCGCGTCGAGCGCCACGAGCGCTACGCTCGGCTCGGCCGCCGGGACACGCCGGCCCCCGAGGACCGCGACGAGCAGGCCCGGAACGAACTGGGCCACGACCACAACCAGCAGGCCCGCACCCCCCAGCAGGACCAGGAACAGCAGTGACACCGCCCACCCTGCCCCGCCAGGCGCCCGCCCCCGACGAGGGCGGCGCGCCGACCTCCACGGCGGAGGACCGCAAGCACGTCGTCAAACGCCGGTGGATCACCGCCATCATCATCCTGCTGCTGGTCGGCGTGCCCGCGGGCTACCTCGCCGTCTCCGCGCAGCAGAGCCGGCAGAGCGGCCGGGACAAGGCCGCCAAGGTCGGCGCGAGCAAGGTCCGCCCCGGCTGGCCCTCCCGGGTGCAGCGCAGCATCTACGACGTGCCCATCCCGGAGAAGGCCTGGAAGGTCGGCTTCCTGGAGACCAACAACTGGCACACCAGCCGGCTGTACGTGCAGTTCGCGGTCACCCCCGCCGACCTGGACACCTTCCTCGCCGACGTCGGCACCGGCCGCGGGTCCCTGACCCGCGGGGTCACCATCGACGCCCACGACGCCTCGGTGGCCGGCTGGAGCTGGGGCCCGAACAACGCCTGGTACGGCATCACCCTCGAACAGCCCGACCCGCGCCCCACCCGCGACGTCACCGTCGACCTCACCGACCCGGGCAAACCCCGCGTCTACGTGGTCTCCACCGCGGTCCCGTAGGCCGCGCAGCGGTCCGGGCGGAGCGCCCCGCCCGGCCCGGGGCCGGCCGCTAGCCTGGGATCATGAAGCTCACCAAGCGGCTGCACTCCTGTGTCCAGCTCGAGAAGGACGGGCGCGTGCTCGTCATCGACCCGGGCGCCTTCAGCGAGCCCGACGCGGGCCTCGGAGCCGACGCGCTGCTCGTCACGCACGAGCACCCCGACCACTTCCACGAGGGCCGGCTGCGCGCCGCCCTCGACGCCAACCCGGCAGCTCAGCTGTGGACGCTGGACAGCGTCGCCCGGCAGCTCGCCCCCGCCTACCCCGGCCGCGTCCGCACCGTCGGCAACGGCGACGCCTTCACCGCCGCAGGCTTCGAGGTGCAGGTGCACGGCGAACTGCACGCCCTGATCCACCCGGACATGCCCCGGGTCACCAACGTCGGCTACCTGGTCGAGGGTTCCCTCTTCCACCCCGGCGACGCCCTGACCGTCCCCGGCGTCCCCGTGGAAACGCTGATGCTGCCGGTCCACGCGCCCTGGAACAAGGTCGGCGAAGTGATCGACTACGTCCGCGAGGTCAAGCCGGCCGTCGCGATCGACATCCACGACGCCTATCTGTCGGACATCGCCCGCCCGATCTACGACTACGCGCTGGAGGCCCTCGGCGGCGCTCCGCACAGCCGTCTGGCCGCGGGGGACACCGCCGAGGTGTGAGCCCGGCCGCTGTCGGTGCCGGGCGGTAGGTTGGACGTCATGCGTATCGCCACGTTCAACGTCAACTCGATCACCGCCCGGCTGCCCCGCCTGCTGGCGTGGCTGGAGTCCTCAGCCCCGGACGTCGTCTGCATCCAGGAGACCAAGTGCTCCGCGGAGCAGTTCCCGCACGCGGAGCTGCGCGAGCGCGGGTACGAGGCGGCCGTCAACGCCACCGGCCGGTGGAACGGCGTGGCGCTGATCTCCAAGGTCGGCCTGGAGGACGTGGTCACGGGCCTGCCCGGCGGCCCCGACTACGAGGGCGTCCAGGAGCCCCGGGCGATCTCCGCCACCTGTGGCGGCGTGCGCCTGTGGTCGGTGTACGTGCCCAACGGCCGCGAGGTCGAGCACGACCACTACGGCTACAAGCTCGACTGGCTGCGCGCCCTGACCGCGGCCGTCGCCGCGGACGCGGCCGGCCCGCGCCCCTTCGCCGTGCTCGGCGACTTCAACGTGGCCCCGACCGACGAGGACGTCTACGACCCGGCGCTCTTCGCGGGCCTCACCCACGTCACCCCCGCCGAGCGCGCCGCGCTGGAGGCCCTGCGCGACGCCGGCCTGGCCGACGTGGTGCCGCGCCCCCTGAAGTACGACCGCCCGTACACGTACTGGGACTACCGCCAGCTCTGCTTCCCCAAGAACCGCGGCATGCGCATCGACCTGGTGTACGGCAACGAGCCGTTCGCCAAGGCCGTCACCGACGCCTACGTCGACCGCGAGGAGCGCAAGGGCAAGGGCGCCTCCGACCACGCCCCCGTCGTCGTCGACCTCGACCTCGACCCCGGCGCGTAGCGGCCGCAGGCCCGGCGCCGCCGGGCCGGATCCAGGCGCGCCCTGTGGCCAGGCGGGCGTCCTGGTGCCAGGCTGGGCGACATGAACATCCCCTTCCTGGACCACTGGCTCAACCGGAACGACACGGAACGGGGTGCGGGACTGGCCGCCGCCCTCGCGCAGGACCCCGAGGGCGTCAACGAGTTGTTCTCGGAATGCGAGGTGCTGCGCGTCCACGCGCGGGCGGCGGGGCTCGAACTCGACGGGAGCCCCGCCTCGTTGGAGGCGCTGGACCAGCTGATGCCCCGCTGGCGCCGGGACCCCGAGATCGTCCCCTGGCTCGGCAACGACGCCGGCTTCTACCTGGGCACCGTGATCGTCCGCTCCCGCTTGGGCGCCGCCTGGCAGGTCTGGCCGAACGGCCAGCCGGCGATCCGCCTGGCCTCGGGCCGCGAGCTGAACGTGATCGAGTGGGGGGTCTCCTGGGCGATGACCGGCTCCCCGGAGCTCTCCCAGGCGTACGCGGAGGCGTCCGAAGGGGGCGTCCGGCCTCCGGAAGAGGGAGCGGCATGAGCGTCGACATCGTCTACGAGACCCACTCGCTGACCGAGGACAACGAGCGCGGCATCGCCACCGGCCGGCTGCCCGGCCGCCTCTCCGCGACGGGCCGGCGGCTCGCCGCCCGGCTCGGCGAACGGCGCCGCGACGACGGGCTCGCCGCGGTCTTCGTCTCGGACCTGCACCGGGCGGTGGAGACGGCCCGGATCGCGTTCGCCGGCACCGCCGTCCCCGTCCACCGGGACCCGCGGCTGCGCGAATGCGACTACGGCGAGCTCAACGGCTGCCCGGTGGCGGCCCTGGAAGGCCGGCGCTCCCGCCACATCGACGCCCCGTACCCCGGAGGCGGCCAGAGCTACCGCCAGGTCGTCGCGGCCACCGAGGACTTCCTCCACGACCTGGCCGCCGGCTGGAGCGGGCGGCGGGTCCTGCTCATCGCCCACTCCGCCAACAAGTGGGCCCTCGACTGCCTGCTGGCCGGCGCCTCCCTCGAGGACCTGGTCGACGCCCCCTTCGGCTGGCAGGAGGGCTGGAGCTATACGCTCCCCCGTCACTTCTCGCGCAGGGGAACCGCGACGTAGGAGGGGTCGGTGCGGGGGGAGGTGAAGGTGAGCTGGGCGGCCAGGGGGTTGTGCTCGATGTACAGGGGGTCCACCGTGTCGATGACCAGGGCCAGGCGGTGGCCCGCGGGGACGTCGTACGCGGTCGAGAAGAGGTCGAGGTCCACGCCGAAGGGCTGGTGGGGGGTCCTGCCGTGGAAGGTGTACGGGGCGTTGGTGACCAGCTTGCCGATGCCGAGCGGGCCCACGTCGTAGAGGTAGGCGATGAACGTGCCGTCGGACCGGGTCGGGGTGACCGTGGTGTGCAGCCTGGCCGTGCCGCGGATGCGCTTGTCCGTGTCGTGGCGCCCGGACTGCCAGACCGCCGCGAAGGCCCGCGGCAGGAGCGGGACGGCCGCGGCCGGGGGAGCCTTCACGAACTGGTCGAGGGCGCTGGAGAGCAGCACGATGCCGCCGTCGGCGCCGGAGTCGACGCCGGTGAAGACGTGCTCGGTGTCGGTGAGGGGGAGCTTCTCGGTGGCGGCCGCGCCGACGGCCTTCCAGTCGGGGTAGCCCTCGTAGCCCTCGCTGCTGCGGGACTTGATCTGCACCGGGGCCTCGGTGTCCACCCCGTTGCGCTCGCCCTTGAGGTAGCGGTCGAACCAGCGGTGGGCGTTGGTCCAGGTGTCGTTCGGCAGGCCGAACAGGCCGCTGCCCTCGGCGGTGGCGTGGTCGCCGGGGCGGAACTCCAGCCGCTTGGGGCCGGTCAGCTTCTCGTAGAAGGAGCCGTACTGGTTGGGCGGGAAGATGGTGTCGCCCCAGGCGTTGCCGAGCATGACCGCGGCGCCGTTGGTGTTGATCCGGTCGACCTGCTCGGAGGCCGAGCGCCGGCGCCCCCAGTCGATCAGCTGCTGTTCGCGGTCGAGTCGGGAGCCGGCGAAGTCGCTCAGCACCTGATGGAGTTCGGGGCTCGGGCGGCCGGTGAGGTAGCCGGCCGCGCCGAGCAGGGCAGCGGCCTGGACGTGCTGGGTGCGGCCGGAGTAGATGGACTCGATGAGGTCGGCCCAGCCGCTGAGCGCGACCACGGCCTTGATGCGGGAGTCGTGCGCGGAGGCGAGCAGGCTGATGCCCGCGCCGTACGAGACCCCGCCGACCCCGATGCGGCCGGCGTCGGCCGGGGTGTGGGCGAGGGCCCAGTCGATGACGGCGGAGACGTCGGCGACGTCGGGCGGGCCGGCCACCTCGACGTGGCCGCCGGAGAGCCAGAAGCCGCGGGAGGTGTAACTCACCACCACGTAGCCGGAGTCGGCGAGCCTCTTGGCCTGGGCGATGTACTCGACCTGCGGCATGCCCCAGCTCGACGGGAGCACGATCAGCGGGTACGTGCGGCCGGGCGCGGCGTCGGCCGGGGTGAGGACGTTGCCCTTCAGGGTGATCCCGCCGGAGCCCGGGATGTCGTGGAAGCGCAGCTCCGGCGAGGCCGGGACGGTGGCGGTGGCGGGGGCCGGGGCCGGGGTCTCCGCCAGGGCCTGCGTGGGGGCCAGGCCCAGGGCGGCCACGGTCAGGGCGGCCGCCACGGCCGCCGCGGTGGGGGTGCGGACCATCGAGGGCTCCTCGCGTGCGCCGGTGTCCGGGGGTCTAAGTGACCCGACGGTAACCGGCGGACCTTACCCGCGGTAACCCACCAGTAAGTTACGCACTGGTAACGATTGGTCAGCCGGGCGTTCTTTCCGGCCGTTCAGCCGTTCAGCCGTTCAGCCGTTCTGCGGGGCCACCCCGTTCAGGGCGCTCTTGGCCTTCCAGTCCTCCCAGGACAGGTTCCACTCGCCGAAGCCGTTGCCGATGTCGGCCTTGCCCTTGGAGCCGTTGCCGGTGACCTCGACCGCGTCGCCGACCTGGGCCATCTCGAACAGCGCCTTCGCATCGGAGTCGCTCATGCCCACGCAGCCGGAACTGGCGTTGACCTGTCCGAACTTGCCCGCGTTCCACGGGGCGGCGTGGATGTACATGCCGGACCAGGTCACGCGCATCGAGTAGTCGACCATCTTGTCGTAGGAGTCACCCAGGCCCACCGTCTGGGAGTCCATCCGGATGGTGCCCTCCTTGGACATCAGCACCATCTTCCCGGACCACGAGGCCTTCTGGCCGCCCGGCGTGCCCGCGGAGACCGGGATCGTCTTCACCGTCCGGCCGTCCTCGACCACCGACATCTTTTTCGCGTCCAGGTCGACCTGGAGCCGCCGGTCCTTGCCGATCTTGAAGTCGGTGACGTAGTCGCGGACGAAGTAGCCGCCGCCCTGGCCCGAGTCCACGCCGTTGAGGTTCATCTCGACCTTGACCTCGGTGCCGGACTTCCAGTAGTCCTTCGGCCGCCAGTCCACCCGGTCGTTGCCGGTGTAGTCCTTGAACCAGCCCCAGGACCCCTCGGTGTTGTTCGAGGTGGTCACCTTCAGGTGCTTCTCCACCTCGGCCTTGTTCTTCACCGGGTTGTCGAAGACCAGCGAGACGGGCTGGGCCACGCCCACCGTCGAGCCCTTGCCGGGGACGATCGCGACCTTGTTCACCTTGTCCGCGGCCGTCGTCTTGAACCGGGCGCTCGCGCTCTGGCTGTCGGTGTTCTGCGCCTCGACCTTGTAGTCCGTGCCCGGCGCCGCGTTGCGCTCGGAGGTCCAGGTCCGGCCGTCGTCGGCTATCTTCCCGGGCAGCTCGCCGCCCTTGCCGTCGGAGACCTTCACCTGCGCCAGCTTGCCCGCGGCCAGGGTGACCGTCACCGGCTCGCCGGGCTTGGCCTGGTCGCCCGTGAGGTTCACGGAGATCGCCATGTCCGGCTTCTTCTCCGTCTCCGCCTTGCCGTCGGCGCCCCCGCCGCCGGAGCCGCCGCTACAGGCGGTCAGTGCGGCGGCCATGAGTGCGGTACCCGCCAACGCGGCACGGCGGATGGTTGCGGAACGGCGTGTACGGCTCAACGAAGGGCCCTTTCAAGCGGCAGCGGCAGTGGACGTCCGCACAGAGGGATGCAGACAGGGCGACTGTAGGTTGCGCAATCCGCCGAAAAGCTCCGGCTTTCGCCGTGTGACGTCGACCGCAGCAAAACGGTCATCGTTCGGTCACAATCCCCGCGCCGACCGGTCACGGGCGCCTGTGAGAGTCCTGCGCATTCCCCCCTCGCCCCTCGGACGGACAGGAAGGCCCTCAGCCGTGTGCGCACTGCTCGCGACCGCCGAACGGCGGCCCCACGACCAGGACCCCCGCCGGGAACTGCAGGTGCGTTCCCTGTCGGAAGCGGAATACCTGTCCTTCCTTTCCCGGAACCGGAATGCAAGCTTTCTGCAGTACCCCTCCTGGGCCGGAGTAAAGGACCTCTGGCGCTCGGAAAGGGTCGGATGGCACTACCCGGACGGCGAAATCGCCGGCGGCGGACTCGTTCTCTACCGCCAATTCCCCGGCACCCGCAAATACTTCGCCTACCTCCCCGAGGGCCCCGTCGCCGATTGGTCCGACCCGTACCTCGACCGGTGGCTGAACCCGCTCCTGCGCCACCTGCGCGCCGCCGGCGCCTTCGCCGTGCGCATGGGCCCCGCACCCGCCTACCGCCGCTGGGACGCCGCCGCCCTCAAGGCCGCCACCGGGCCGGGCCGGCAGGTCTCCGACGTCCTGGCCACCGAGGTCGACCCGGCCGGGGCCGCGCTCGCCGACCGGCTGCGCACCCGCGGCTGGCGGCGCTGCGGGGGCGAGGACGACGGCGACGCCCAGCCCCGCCACGTCTTCCGCGTCCCGCTCGCCGGCCGCACCCCGGCCGACCTGTGGGCCGGGCTCAACCAGGAGTGGCGGCGCAATGTGCGCAAGGCCGCGAAGGCGGGAGTGGAGACGCTCCTGGGGACCGCCGCCGACCTGCCCGAGTTCCACCGCCTGCTGTGCATCACCGAGGAGCGCGACGGCTTCCGCCTCGGCCGCTCGCTCGCCTACTACGAGCGGCAGTACGCGGCCCTCAACGCCGAAATGCCGGGCCGGATGCGGCTCTACCTCGCCGTCCACCAGGGCGAGGTGCTCGCCGCCCACACGATGATCACCACCGGCAGCCGGGTCTGGTACCAGACCGGCGCCTCCGCCGACCACCGCCGCGAGGTGCGCCCGAGCAACGCCCTGCAGTGGCGCATGATGCGGGACGCGCATGCCCTCGGAGCGGACGAATACGACATGCGCGGGGTACCCTCCACCCTCGACCCCGACGCACGTTCGTTCGGGCTGCTGCGCTGGAAGCTCGGCACCGGCGGGCAGGTCGTCGAAACGCTCGGAGAGTGGGAGACACCCGTGGACGGATACGCCAACGCGGCGCTCTACAAGGCCTTCCAGGCCTACCTGGCCCGCCGGTGACGGCCGGCGCCACCCGGCAGGCCGCCACCGCGACGGAACCGGAACCACAGCGGGGAACGGAACCGGAACCGGAACGGGCCCCTGCACCGGCCCCTGTACCGCAGCCACGGCCGCAGAAGGGCTCGGTGCTGCGCAGCGGCGCGCTCATGGCGGCCGGATCCGTCGTCTCCCGCGCCACCGGCTTCGTCCGCTCCGCCGTGGTCGTCGCCGCGCTCGGCACCGGGCTGCTCGGCGATGCGTACGCCGTCTCCAACACCGTCCCGAACATCCTCTACATGCTCCTCGTCGGCGGCGCGCTCAACGCCGTCTTCGTGCCCGAGCTGGTCCGGGCCGCCAAGGAGCACGCCGACGGCGGGGCCGCCTACACCGACCGGCTGCTGACCGCCTGCACCGCGGCGCTCGTCCTGCTGACGGCCGCCGCCGTGCTGGCCGCCCCGCTGATCGTGGCCGCGTACACCCCGTACACCGGCGCCCAGGCGAGCACCACCGTGGCCCTGGCCCGCTACTGCCTCCCGCAGATCCTGTTCTACGGGCTGTTCACCCTGCTCGGGCAGGTCCTGAACGCCCGCGGCCGCTTCGGCGCCATGATGTGGACCCCGGTCCTCAACAACCTCGTCATCATCACCGTCTTCGGGCTCTTCCTGTACCTCGCCCACGACGGCGCCGACGGCCTGAGCGCCGCCGACACCCGCCTGCTCGGCCTCGGCACCACCGCCGGCATCGTGGTCCAGGCCCTCGCGCTGCTGCCCTCCCTGCGCGCCGCCCGCTTCCGCTGGCGCCCCCGCTTCGACTGGCGCGGCCAGGGCCTGGCCCGGCCGCTGCGCAACGCGGGCTGGCTCGTCCTGCTCGTGCTCACCAACCAGATCGGCTACTGGGTCGTCACCCGGCTGTCCACCACCGCCGGCCGGCAGGCCGTGGAGGCCGGCCTCGCCGGGGGCGCCGGCTACACCGCCTACAGCAACGCCTACCAGCTGTGGATCGTCCCGCAGGGCATCGTCACCGTCTCCCTCGTCACCGCCCTGATGCCCCGGATGAGCGCGGCCGCCGCCGACGCCGACCTCGCCGCCGTCCGCCGCGACGTGTCGTACGCGCTGCGCTCCAGCGCCGCCCTCGTCGTCCCGGCCGCAGCCCTCTTCGCCGCCCTCGCACCCTGGGTGATGGGCAGCGTCTTCGGCTACGGGCGCACCGGCGCCGCCGACGTCGCGGCCATGGCCGGCATGCTCGCCGCCTTCGCGCCCGGCCTGATCGCCTTCTCCGGCCAGTACGTCCTCTCCCGCGGCTTCTACGCCCTCTCCGACACCCGCACCCCGTTCTTCCTCAACCTGGTCATCGCCGGCCTCAACGCCGGGCTGTCGGCGGCCGCGTACCTGCTGCTGCCGCCGCGCTGGGCGGTCACCGGCATGGCCGCCGCGTACACCGTCGCCCTCTTCGCCGGGCTCGCCGTCACCGCGCACACCCTCGCCCGGCGGCTCGGGCCGCGCCGGGACGGGCCGGCGGGCGCAGCCGGCCGCGCCACCGCCCTCGGCACCCACCTGCGGCTGCTGGCCGCCTCCGTGCCCGCCGCAGCCGCCGGGTACGCGGCGGCCCGCGCCGCCGAGGGCCTCGGCGACATCGCCGCGGCCGCCTCGGGAACCGCGGTGATCATTCTCGGCGTCGTCCTTCTCGCCGGGCCACTGCGCCTGACGGAGATCACCGACCTGCGGGCCTCCCTGCGGCGCAAGAGCGGCCGCTAGCGCGAGGCCGGCCCCGAGCCGCCTTGGATGCCGACCGGATGCCACGCGTACTGCTGATCGAGGACGACCCCTCCGTACGGGAGGGGGTGGGGCTGGGCCTGCGCCGCCGCGGCCACGAGGTGCGCGCCGCCGACACCGGCGAGGGGGGCCTCGCCCTGATGGGGGCCTTCCGACCGGAGCTGGTCCTGCTCGACCTGATGCTGCCGGGGATCAACGGCGTACAGGTCTGCCGCCGGATCCGCGAGACCAGCCAGGTCCCGATCATCATGCTGACCGCGCGCGGGGACGACTTCGACATCGTCGTCGGCCTCGAGGCCGGCGCCGACGACTACATCGTCAAACCCGCCCGCACCGAGGTCATCGAGGCCCGCATCAAGGCCGTCCTGCGCCGCCTCGGCGACACCCCGGGCGGCCGGCCCGGGGTGGAGTTCCATGCGGAGCTGGCCATCGACCGCGCCGGGCTCACCGTCGCCAGGAACGGCGAGCGCCTCGCCCTCGCCCCCAGCGAACTCAAGCTCCTGCTGCACCTGTCGGCCTCGCCCGAGCAGGTCTTCTCCCGCCAGCAGCTCCTGGAGTACGTCTGGGAGCACAGCTACCACGGCGACGCCCGGCTCGTGGACGCCTGCGTACGGCGCCTGCGCCACAAGCTCGGGGACCCGGCGGCCGCACCCCGCTACATCCAGACCGTACGCGGCTTCGGCTACCGCTTCGGGCCGCTGTAGGGGAAAGCGCGGGACCGGGCGGAAGGGCGAGAGTGCAGATGGGTCGGCGGGGGCACGAGGGAACGTGGGCAAGAGGGAACGGCGAGAGGGGAAGGGGTACCCGGTGAGACGCATCGCACCGCTCGGGCTGCGCACCCGGCTGATCGCGGCCTTCCTGCTGGTCGCCGCGATCAGCGCCGTCTCCACCGCCGCGCTCACCTACCAGCAGGCCCGCACGGCCGTCCTCAAGCAGAGCCAGGACACCGCCGTCAGCACGCTGCGCGACCTGATGGAGACCCAGGCCGTCAGCCTGCCGATGGACCAGGAGCGGCTCGACCAGATCGTGCTGGAGCTCACCCGGCGCGGCAGACCGCACCCCTGGAACGTCTTCGCCGAGTACGGCCGCCTGCGCTCCTCCAGCACCGGCGCCCCCGCCTCCACCCTGGTCACCGACGCGCTCCGCAAGCAGGTCGGCGCCGTCCCGCACGGTGCCTTCCAGCGCGTCACCGACCCCAACGGCACCCCGTACCTGACCGTCGGCATGCCCGGCGTCGTCGCCCACCAGGGCGCCACCCGGCCCACCGGCCTCGTCGTCTTCGTCACCATGCCCCTCGCCACCGAGAAGGCCACCGTCGAAGCCATGGTCGAGGCCGCCAAACGGGGCGCCGTTCCCGGTCTCGCGATCGCCGTCGTCCCCGCCCTGCTCGCGGCCCGCAGCGTGCTGCGCCCCGTACGGGACATGCGCCGTGCCGCCCAGAACATGGGCCGCGGCCGCCTCGACACCCGCATCGAGGTCCGCGGCGCCGACGAACTCGCCGGGCTCGCCCGCACCTTCAACGACACCGCCCGCGCCCTGGAGCAGTCGGTGAGCGAGCTGCGCGAGGCCGAGACCCGGGCCCGCCGCTTCGCCTCGGACGTCTCCCACGAGCTGCGCACCCCGCTCACCGGGATGCTCGCCGTCACCGAGGTCCTGGACGAGGACGCCGAGCGGCTCGACGCCGACACCGCCGCCGCCCTGCGCCTCATCAGCGCCGAGACCGGCAAGCTCGCCGTGCTCGTCGAGGACCTGATGGAGATATCCCGCTTCGACGCCCGCGCCGCCGAACTGAACCTCGACGACGTGGACGTCGCCGAAGCCGTGGGCAAGACCCTGGAGCGCCGCCACTGGGACGACGGGCGCATCCGCACCGACCTGCCCCCCGGGATCCGCGCCCGCCTCGACCCGCGCCGCTTCGACGTCGTCCTCGCCAACCTCGTCGGCAACGCCCTGCGGCACGGCGGCGCCCCCGTCCGCGTCACCGTGGCCACGCGGCCGGAGCCCGGCGGGGACCGGCTGCGGGTCGAGGTCGCCGACAGCGGGCCCGGCATCGCCCCCGAGGTGCTGCCGCACATCTTCGACCGCTTCTACAAGGCCGACGCGGCCCGCACCCGCTCCGCCGGCAGCGGCCTCGGCCTCGCCATCACCCTGGAGAACGTACGGCTGCACGGCGGGACCCTGGTGGCCGCGAACGGCCCCGCCGGGGGAGCGGTGTTCACCCTCGACATGCCGCTGGAGGCCGACGCATGACCCGCACCCGGCCCCGGACGCCGCCGCGGCGGCTCCCCCCGGCCGCACGCGCACTCGCCCTGCCGGCCGCGGCGCTGCTGCTGGCCGCCGGATGCGGCATCAAGCCGACCGGGGTCGTCGAGAGCGGAGCCCCCGCCAAGATGCCCATGGCCGTGCCCAACGACAACGCGCTGGTGTACTACCTCACCCCCGACGACCGCCTCGCCCCCTCCACGGTGCCGTACGCCGCACCCAGCCCGGGCGGCGCCCTCGCCCGGCTCCTCGCCGGACCCACCCAGCAGGAGAGGTCCGCGGGCCTGCGCACCGCGGTCCCCGTCGTGGATACCGGGGCCGCCACCGAGGTACGGGTGCTCCAGTCCAACAGCGCCATCATCGAGGTCGTGCTGCCGTTCGCGGTCGCAGAGCTCCCCGACCTCGCCCGCCGCCAGCTCGTCTGCACCGCGCTGTCCTCCCAGCCGAGCCACTACGAGGCGGCGCTGCGCGGCTCGGACACCCTCCTCGAGGCCGCCCCCTGCATCACGAGCCGCCCCTGACCCGGCGGCCGGCCGGGCGCCGCGGCCCCCTTGCGGTCCGCGCCCGGGGCGGCGGCCCCCTTGCGGTCCGCGCCCGGCCCCGCCACGGTGGCCCCATGCATGCCGCCGCCCCCGGCGGGGCCCGCCCGGCCCCCGCCGCCCTGCCCGACGTGTTCGACCCCCGCCGGTACGCCGAGGGCATCCCGCACGAGGCCTACCGGCTGCTGCGCGACCGCCACCCGGTGGCCTGGCAGGAGGAGCCCGAGATCGACGGCTGGCCCGCCGGCCCCGGCTTCTGGGCCGTCACCCGGCACGCCGACGTCGTCCGCGTGCTGCGCGACCACGCCGCGTACTCCTCGTGGCTGGGCGCCACCCAGATCCGCGACCCCGACCCGGCCGACCTGCCCTTCCTGCGCCGCACCATGCTCAACCAGGACCCCCCGGCCCACGGGCGGCTGCGCCGGCTGGTCTCCCGCGCCTTCACCCCGGCCCGCGTCGACGCCTTCGAGGCCCGGGTCCGCGAGCGGGCCCGTACGCTGCTGGCCGGCGCCCGCGCCCGGGCCGAGGACGGCTCCGCCGACGTGGTCGCGGCCGTCACCGACGAGTACGCCCTGCTCAACCTCACCGACCTGCTGGGCATCCCGGCCGCCGACCGGGCCCTGCTGCTGGAGTGGACCGTACGGGTCATCGGCTACCAGGATCCCGAGGACGCGCCCGAGCCGCTGCGCGGCCCCGACGGCAGGCCGCTCAACCCCCGCTCCCCGGCGCTGCTCGGCGAGATGTTCGCCTACGCCCGCGAGCTGGCCGCGCACAAGCGCCGCCACCCCGGCGACGACGTGATGACCTCCCTGGCCACGGCCGGACTGGACCCGGCCGAGCTGGAGATGTTCTTCTTCCTGCTGACCGTCGCCGGCAACGACACCGTGCGCAGCGCCGCCCCCGGCGCGCTGCTCGCCCTCGCCGGGGCCCCGGACGCCTACCGGCGGCTCGCCGCGGGCGAAATCCCCGTGGAGCGGGCGGTGGAGGAACTCCTGCGCGTCCACCCGCCGGTGCTCAGCTTCCGCCGCACCGCCGCCGCCGACACCGAGCTGGCCGGGCTGCCGATCCGGGCGGGGGACAAGGTGGTGGTCTTCCACGCCTCCGCCAACCACGACGAGCGCGTCTTCACCGACCCCGGCCGCCTCGACCTCGCCCGCACGCCCAACCCGCACGTGTCCTTCGGGGACGGCCCGCACGTCTGCCTCGGCGCGCACTTCGCCCGGCTCCAGCTGCGGGTGCTCCAGGAGGAGTGGCGAACGGCCATGCCCGCGCCCGAGCTCGCCGGCCCGCCGCGCCGGCTGGTGTCGAACTTCATCAACGGGATCACACGGCTGCCGCTGCGGGTGTCCGGGCCGGCCCGGTGACGTCCGCCAGCAGCTCGGCCACATCGGGGCCGTACGCGTCGGAGTTGGTGACCTTCAGCAGCACGCAGAAGGAGTTCCCCCGGTAGGTGCGGGCCAGGCGTTCGTGGTTGCGGGCGAGGAAGCGGGCCCCCGCCTGGTTGCTGACCGCCGTCTGCCCGGAGATCAGGAACACCGGCCGCGTCCCCGGCCCGGTCGTCAGCCGCGCCAGCACCACGTACTCGGCCTGCCCCCGCTCCCACCGGTAGGTCTCGCCCCCGACGTGGATCGCCCCGCGGTCCGGCCCGGGCTCGGCGGAGGTGTCCACCCGTATGCCCGGCAGCATCGACGCCAGGTGGGCGGTGGTCCGGTTGTTCGACGCGGGCCCCCCGATGCAGAACTCGGCGCGCTCCCCGAAACCCTGGCGGACCGCGTCGTGGGAGACGATCTGCAGGTTCGCCCCGCAGTCCTTGATGAGTGCGGATATCTCCAGCAGGGCGAACGTGTCGTTGCGGTGCACCGACCCCTCGGTGCCGCCCATCTGCCGGTTGACCACGAACAGGCAGTCAGAGCCGGCGGGCAGGCCGAAGAACGCCTGCTTGCGGCGCAGCGCGCGGCGCCACACGTAGGTACGGGTGAACCAGCCGAAGCCGCCGCTGATGGCGGTGGCCACCACCCCGAGCACGATGTTGCGCACGTCGTCGTTCATGCGGCGGATGCTAGCCGGGGCCGGGCCTTCCTGACGCGGGGGGTGCGGTGAAGTTACAGTGCCGACCGCAGCTGCTCTGCCGTCGCTGCATGGGGTCTGACAGGCCGTCGACCGGAGGTACGCCATGCGTCGTCCCACCCCCCGTCAGTTAGCGCTCGCCGCCGCCCTCGCCGGCACGCTCGTCTCGACCGGCGCCGCGGCCCCGCCGTCGGCGTCCCCACAGGCCGGCGGCACCCCCGCCAAGGTGCCCGTCGCCGTCGGCTACGGCGGGGCCGTCGCCACCGTCGACGCCGACGCCAGCGCGGCCGGCATCGCCGTCCTGCGCGCCGGAGGGAACGCCGTGGACGCCGCCGTCGCCACAGCGGCCGCGCTCGGCGTGACGGAGCCGTACTCGGCCGGCATCGGCGGGGGCGGCTACTTCGTGTACTACGACGCCCGGACCCGCCGGGTGCAGACAATCGACGGCCGCGAGACCGCGCCGCGGACGGCCACCTCCGAACTGTTCCAGGAGAACGGGGTGCCCATCCCGTTCGAGGAGGGGCAGACCAGCGGCCGCTCGGTCGGCGTCCCCGGCACCCCCGCCACCTGGAAGAGCGCCCTGGACGCGTGGGGCACCCGCCCGCTGGGCCAACTCCTCAAGCCCGCGGAGAAACTGGCGCGCGACGGCTTCACCGTGGACGCCACCTTCCGGGCCCAGACCGAGGCCAACCAGGCCCGCTTCAAGGACTTCCCCGACACCCGCAGGCTCTTCCTCCCGGGCGGGGCCCTGCCGGTGGTGGGCTCCACCTTCAAGAACCCGGACCTGGCCGACACGTACGCGGAGCTCGGCCGCAAGGGCGCCGGGGCGCTGTACCGCGGTCCGATCGCCGAGGACATCGTCAACACCGTCCGCAAGCCGCCCGTGGACCCGGCCGCCACCCGCAAGGTCCGCTCCGGCGACCTGACCGCCGAGGACCTGCGCGCGTACGCCACCAAGCGGCAGGAGCCGACCCGGGTGGGCTACCGCGGCCTGGACGTCTACAGCATGGCCCCCTCCTCCTCCGGCGGCACCACCGTCGGGGAGGCGCTGAACATCCTGGAGCGCACCGACCTGGGCTCCCTGTCGGAGGCGCAGTACCTGCACCGCTTCATCGAGGCCTCGCGGATCTCGTTCGCCGACCGGGGGCGGTGGGTCGGCGACCCGGCCTTCGAGCAGGTCCCGACGCACGAGCTGCTCTCGCAGCGGTTCGCCGACGCGCGCGGCTGCCTGATCAGCCCGGACCGGGCGCTGAAGAGCCCGCTGCCGCCCGGGGACCCGCGCGCGCCGCAGCCCTGCACCGCCGGCGGACAGGCCGCGCCGACCACGTACGAGGGGGAGAACACCACCCACCTGACCGTCGCCGACCGCTGGGGCAACGTGGTCTCGTACACCCTGACCATCGAGTCCACCGGCGGCAGCGCGATCACCGTTCCCGGGCGCGGCTTCCTGCTGAACAACGAGCTGACGGACTTCTCCTTCGCCCCGGCCTTCCCCGGGGTCCCGGACCCGAACCTGCCGGGCCCCGGCAAGCGGCCGCGGTCCTCCATGTCCCCGACGATCGTCCTCGACCACGGGCGCGCGGTGCTCGCGGTGGGCTCACCGGGCGGCGCCACCATCATCACCACCGTCCTGCAGACGCTGACCGAGCACCTGGACCGGGGGCTGCCGCTGGTCGACGCCATCGCCGCGCCGCGGGCCAGCCAGCGCAACCAGGCCACCACCGAGCTGGAACCGGCCCTGTGGAACAGCCCGCTGCGCGCCGAACTCGAAGCCGTGGGGCAGGGCTTCCGGCAGAACCCGGAGATCGGCGCCGCCACCGGTGTCCAGCGCCTTCCCGACGGCCGGTGGCTGGCCGCGGCCGAAACCACCCGCCGGGGCGGCGGCTCGGCCATGACGGTCCACCCGCACGGCAGGCCGTAGCCGGTCCCGGCCCCTCGGTCCCGGCCCCTCGGTCCCGGCCTCCCGGTCCCGCCCGGCGGGCCCGAGAGGCCGCCGCTGCGGGGAGGGGACTGGCTCCGTGCAGCGGCGGCCCGTCAGGGGGCCGTCAGGATGCGGGGCCCCGCAGGGGTGATGGCCACCGTGTGCTCCGCGTGGGCGGCCCGACTGCCGTCGACGGTGCGCAGCGTCCACCCGTCCCCGTCGCACCCATAGTCATCCGTCCCCCCGGCGATCACCATCGGCTCGATCGCCAGCACCATCCCCGCCCGCAGCCTCATCCCCCGCCCCGCCCGCCCCTCGTTCGGCACGCCCGGCTCCTCGTGCATGTGCCGCCCCACGCCGTGCCCCCCGAACCCGTCCGGGATCCCGTACCCCGCGCTCCGGCACACCGTGCCGACGGCGTGCGCGATGTCCCCGATCCGGTTCCCCGGCACGGCGGCCGCGATCCCGGCCGCCAGCGCCGCCTCCGCGGTCTCGATCAGCCGCAGGTCGGCCGGGCTCGGCCGGCCCACCGTGAAGCTGACCGCCGCGTCCCCGACCCAGCCGCCGAGCCGGGCCCCGCAGTCGATGCTGACCAGGTCGCCGTCGCGGAGCCGGTAGCCGTCCGGGATGCCGTGCACGATCGCGTCGTTGACCGAGGCGCACACCACGGCCGGGAAGGGGACGGGCGCGAACGGCGGCCGGTAGCCGAGGAAGGGCGAGGACGCGCCCGCCGCGTCCAGTACGCCGCGGGCCACGCGGTCCAGCTCCTGCAGGGACACCCCGACCCGCGCCGCCCGCCGTACCGCGGCGAGGGCCCGGGCCACGACCCGGCCCGCGGCGCGCATCTCGTCGATCGACTGCTCCGTCTTGAGTTCCATCATGCCAATAACTATACCGGTATAACTTTACCGGGATTGTTGTCGGTGTCGCGGTACGATGGGCGCCATGGTCCGAACCCCCCTGACCCCCGAAGAGCGCGAGCGCGGCGAGCGCCTCGGCGCCCTGCTGCGGGAGGCCCGCGGCGGCCGCAGCATGGTCGAGGTCGCGGCGAGCGCCGGGCTGTCCCCCGAGACCCTCCGCAAGATCGAGACCGGCCGCGCGCCCACCCCCGCCTTCTTCACCGTCGCCGCCGTGGCCGAGGCGCTCGGCCTCTCCCTGGACGACGTCCTGCGGCGCTGCGCCCTCGTGGCGGCCTGACGGCGGCCGAGGGGCGCTCGGGCGCCGTTCGGGCGGCCCCGCGGGCCGAACGGCCCAATCGGCGGTGCGGTCCACCGGGCGCGGGGCACAGGTGAGGGCGTGTCAGCCCTCCACGCCCCCCAGCGCCTCGGTCTCGGACTCGTCGGCGCGCTGCTCGCGGCCGGCCTGCTGGTGGCGGCCTGCGCCTGTCCCGAAGGCCGGTCCGGTACCGGGCGGCGGCATCCCGCCGACGCGGTCACGGGCCGTCCGGCACACCCGCCGGCGACCCCCGGCCCGGTGCCGCGCCGCGGGTCGGAGCACTAGCCTCGGGGCATGAACCTCGAAGAGCTCGGGCGGTCCCCGTACGTCAGCCTCACCACCTTCCGCAAGGACGGCACGCCGGTCGCGACACCGGTCTGGGCCGTGGTCGAGGGCGACGAGCTGTACGTCTGGACGCGCTCGGACGCGTGGAAGGTCAAGCGGATCCGCAACAACGGCCGGGTCACCCTGGCCGCCTGCGACGTGCGGGGGCGGGTCGCGGAGGGCGCGGCCGTCCTCGAGGGGCAGGCGCGGCTGCTGGACGAGGACGGCCTGAAGCGGGTACGGCGGCTGCTGGGGCGGAAGTACACCTGGCGGTTCTGGGCGGTGGACCTGCCCGCCGCGGCGGTCCGGCTCGGCAAGCGCCCGCACACCGCGATCGCCGTCAAGGTTTGAGATTCCTGTAGCCCGCCCGTAACACCCGTGGGATCCAATGCGGGCATGGAGACGGCGACTTCGCTGGCGATCGCGCAACTGTCGGACTACTTGCGGGGGTTGACGCACCGGCTCGATCCGGGGGCGGGGTGGTACGGGGAGTTCCTGCGCCGGGATCCGGAGGGGATGCGGGCCTGCCTGGAGGGGGCGGCGATGCCGCCGTGGGACGTGGTGGAGTCGCTGCTCGGCGACCTCGCGGCCGCCCGCGGGGCCGAGTTCGCGGCGCGGGAGGCGCAGCACGCCGCCCGGCTGCGCGCCGCGGCGGTCGCCGCCTGGGACCGGCTCCCGGGCGGGGTCGAGGAACTGCGGACCCTACGGGCGGCGGCCGCCGACCAGCGGGCCGCCTCGGAAGCCGCGGCCCATGCCCTGACCGCGCGCCTCGCCGCCGCGGCCGACCGCGCCGAGGCGGCCGCCGTGGCCGCGGAGCTCGCGTGGGTACGGGACGACGCGGCCCGGGCCGCCGCCCGCCAGGCGGACTGCACGGCCCGCCTGGAGTCCCTGCCCCCCGACCCCCTCCCCGGCCTGCCCCGCCAACGCACCGCACCGCCCCGCCCCCCGGCCCCGCCCTCGCCGCGCGAGGCGGACACGGAGGGGGCCTCCGGCGCGGCCCCGCAACCGGCCCCGGCCCCGCAACCGGACCGGACCCCGGGCCCGGACCGGACCCCGGGCCCGGACCGGCAGCGGGGCGCGGGAGCGGAGGGGGCGCCCGGCGCGGCCCCGCACGCGCCCGTGCGGCGGGCCGAGGGGCGGTGGCTGCGGGGCGGGGGTGCCCGGCGGTCGTCGGGCGGGGCGAGGTACGCGGGCGCGGCGGCCCCGGGACCGGCGGCCTTCACCCCTCCGCCCGGCCACCGGGACGGCCCGCCGGTCCCCCGGCCCCGAGGTGCCCGCTTCGGCCCCCTCCCCGCGGCCGCCGCGGACTCCGCGGGCCCGCAGCCGGCCCCCGACCGGCAGCCGGGCCCCGGCCCGCAGTCGGCCCCCGGCCCGCAGTCGGCCCCCGGCCCGGGCTCCGTTGGCCCCGGGTCCTCCGGAGCCCGGCCCGTCGACCCCGCCGCAGCCGGCTCCGCGGCTCCTGGGCCCGCCGCCGCCGGATCCGCCGCCGGAACGGCAGCCGCCGGGCCGTCCGAGGCTTCCCCCGCCGCCCGGCCCGGAGAACCGGGGCCGGGCCCGGGTGCCCGGGTCGGGGGCGCCGCGCCGTACGCGGACGGGGCGGCCGCCGCGGCGCACACCGCCGGCTCCGGCGGGGACGCGGGGCCCGGACCCGGCCTCGGCGGGGACACCGGTGCCGCCGCTGGTGCCGGGCAGGGGTCCGGCCCGGGCCCGGCACCCGGTCCCGCGCCCGCCGCCCGGCGGCGCCGGGTGGAGGACGTCGTGGCCGAGCTCGTCGCCCTGCGGGGGCAGGGGCGCAGCGGGGAGGCGCACGCCGTGCTGTGCGAGGCGGCCGCCTGGCCGGCCGGGCGGTTGCCGGCGCTGGCCGACGCGCTCGGCCGGGCCGGGCTGGCCGCCGACTGGGCCACCCTCCTGTGGGAGGCGGCCTCGCTCCCGCCCCGCCGGCTCGCCGCGGCCGCCGCCGCCCTCGGCGAGGCCGGCCGGCACACCGACCGCGACGCCCTGCTGCGCCAGGGCGCGGCCCGCCCCGCGGCCGAGATCGCCGAGGCGGCCCTGGCCCTGGCCGCGGCCGGCCGGCACACCGAGGCCGACGCCCTCCTCGGGGCCTTCGTCCGCGTCCGTACCGCCGAGGAGGCGGCCCGCCTCGCCCGCCGCGACCCGCAGTGGTTCACGCCCCGCCTGCTCCAGGCGGCCGCCGCCGTGTCCGCCGGGCACCGCCGCGACCTCGTGCACGCCTTGCGCATCGTCGCCAAACTGCCCGCCGACTGATCGCTCCCGGATCGCCGTCCGACCGGAATCGACCGCCTTGCGCACCAAAACGACCGACTGCTCCAACCGCGCAAGGCGGTCTTGCCCCGCGCTGTGCCGAGGCCTACGTTCTACTCCCTACGCACACCGTCTACGTGCGTAGAAGTCGGCGTACCCGCCGCGAGGAGGCAGCTCATGGCCCAAGTCGTCCGCGCCGCACTCGTCCAGGCCACCTGGACCGGAGACACCGAGTCGATGGTCGCCAAACACGAGGAGCACGCCCGCAGAGCGGCCGCCCAGGGCGCCCGGATCATCGGCTTCCAGGAGGTGTTCAACGCCCCGTACTTCTGCCAGGTCCAGGAGCCCGAGCACTACCGCTGGGCCGAGCCGGTCCCCGACGGCCCGACCGTCCGCCGCATGCAGGCCCTCGCCCGCGAGACCGGCATGGTCATCGTCGTCCCGGTCTTCGAGATCGAGGACTCCGGCTTCTACTACAACACCGCCGCCGTCATCGACGCCGACGGCAGCTACCTCGGCAAGTACCGCAAGCACCACATCCCGCAGGTCAGAGGCTTCTGGGAGAAGTACTACTTCCGCCCCGGCAACCTTGGCTGGCCCGTCTTCGACACCGCCGTCGGCAAGGTGGGCGTCTACATCTGCTACGACCGCCACTTCCCCGAGGGCTGGCGGGCCCTCGGCCTGGCCGGCGCGCAGCTCGTCTACAACCCGTCCGCCACCCACCGCGGCCTGTCCGCGCACCTGTGGCAGCTGGAGCAGCCCGCCTCGGCCGTCGCCAACGAGTACTTCGTCGCCGCCATCAACCGCGTCGGCCAGGAGGAGTACGGCGACAACGACTTCTACGGCACCAGCTACTTCGTCGACCCGCGCGGCCGGTTCGTCGGCGATGTCGCCAGCGACAAGGAGGAGGAACTCCTCGTCCGCGACCTCGACTTCGGCCTCATCGAAGAGGTCCGCACCCAATGGGCGTTCTACCGCGACCGCCGCCCCGACGCCTACGGAGGGCTCGTACAGCCGTGACCGAACCGATCCCCCTGCACAGCCGCCACCGCGCCGTCATGCCCGACTGGCTCGCGCTCTACTACGACCGCCCCATCGAGCTCACCCACGGCGAGGGCCGCCACGTCTGGGACGCCGAGGGCAACCGCTACCTCGACTTCTTCGGCGGCATCCTCACGACGATGACCGCCCACGCCCTGCCCGAGGTCGCCAAGGCCGTCTCCGACCAGGCCGGCCGGCTCATCCACTCCTCCACCCTCTACCTCAACCGCCCGATGGTCGAGCTGGCCGAGCGGATCGCCGCCCTCTCCGGCATCCCCGACGCCCGCGTCTTCTTCACCACCTCCGGCACCGAGGCCAACGGCACCGCCCTGCTGCTGGCGACCGCGTACCGCCGCTCCAACCAGATCCTGGCGATGCGCAACAGCTACCACGGCCGGTCCTTCTCCACGGTGTCCGTCACCGGCAACCGCGGCTGGTCCCCGACGAGCCTGTCGCCGCTGCAGACGTACTACGTGCACGGCGCCGTCCGCACCCGCGGCCCCTTCGCCGTCCTGTCCGACGCCGCGTTCACGCAGGCCGCCGTCGCCGACCTCGAGGACGTCCTCGGCCAGGCCCGCGGCTCGGTCGCCGCCCTGATCGCCGAACCGATCCAGGGCGTCGGCGGGTTCACCTCACCGCCCGACGGCCTGTACGGGGCCTTCCGCGAGGTCCTCGACCGCCACGGCATCCTCTGGATCAGCGACGAGGTGCAGACCGGCTGGGGCCGTACCGGCGACAGCTTCTGGGGCTGGCAGGCGCACGCCCAGAACGGCCCGCCGGACATGCTGACCTTCGCCAAGGGCATCGGCAACGGCATGTCCATCGGCGGCGTCGTCGCCCGCGCCGAGATCATGAACTGCATCGACACCAACTCCATCTCCACCTTCGGCGGCTCCCCGGTCACCATGGCCGCCGGCGTCGCGAACCTCGCCTACCTGCTGGAGCACGACCTCCAGGGCAACGCCCGCCGCGTCGGCGGCCTGCTGCTGGAGCGGCTGCGCGCCATCGCCGCGACCGTGCCCGCCGTACGGGAGGTCCGCGGCCGGGGCCTGATGGCCGGACTGGAGCTGACCCGGCCCGGCACCGACCGGGCCGACCCCGAGGCGGCCGCCGCCGTCCTGGAGGCCGCCCGCGAAGGCGGCCTGCTCCTCGGCAAGGGCGGCGGCCACGACACCAGCGTGCTGCGCATCGCGCCGCCGCTGTCCCTCACCGTCGCCGAGGCGGAAGAGGGAGCCGCCGTCATCGAACGGGCCCTGCGCAGCATCGTGTAGCCGGGAGGAGCCGCACATGTCCCACCGCACCCTGATCCGCGGCGGCCTCGTCGTCACGGCCGCCGACGAGCTCCACGCCGACGTCCTGGTCGAGGACGGCCGCGTCGCCGCCCTCGCGGCGCACGGCTCGGCCGCCGCCGAGAGCTGGACGGCCGACCGCGTCCTCGACGCGGCCGGGAAGTACGTGATCCCGGGCGGGGTCGACGCCCACACCCACATGGAGCTGCCCTTCGGCGGCACCTCCGCCTCGGACACCTTCGAGACCGGGACCCGGGCCGCCGCCTGGGGCGGCACCACCACCATCGTCGACTTCGCCGTGCAGAGCGTGGGCCGCAGCCTGCGCGAGGGCCTCGACGCCTGGTACGCGAAGGCCGACGGCAACTGCGCGATCGACTACGGCTTCCACATGATCCTCTCGGACGTCAACGAGGGGACCCTGAAGGAGATGGACCTCCTCGTCGCGGAGGGCGTCACCTCCTTCAAGCTGTTCATGGCCTACCCGGGCGTCTTCTACAGCGACGACGGGCGGATCCTGCGCGCCATGCAGCGGGGTGCGGCCAACGGCGGGCTGATCATGATGCACGCCGAGAACGGCATCGCCATCGACGTCCTGGTCGAACAGGCCCTGGCCCGCGGCGAGACCGACCCGCGCCACCACGGCGAGGTCCGCAAGGTCCTGCTGGAGGCCGAGGCCACGCACCGGGCGATCCAGCTGGCCCGCGTGGCCGGCTGCCCGCTGTACGTGGTCCACGTCTCGGCGCAGGAGGCCGTGGCCGAGCTCGCCGCCGCCCGCGACAAGGGGCTGCCGGTCTTCGGGGAGACCTGCCCGCAGTACCTGTTCCTGTCCACCGACAACCTCGCCGAGCCGGACTTCCAGGGCGCCAAGTACGTCTGCTCCACGCCGCTGCGGCCGCGCGAGCACCAGGCGGCGCTGTGGCAGGGGCTGCGGACGAACGACCTCCAGGTCGTCTCCACCGACCACTGCCCGTTCTGCTTCAAGGGCCAGAAGGAGCTCGGCCGCGGCGACTTCTCGAAGATCCCCAACGGCCTGCCCGGCGTGGAGAACCGGATGGACCTCCTCCACCAGGCCGTCGTCGAGGGGCACATCAGCCGCCGCCGCTGGATCGAGATCGCCTGCGCGACCCCGGCCCGGATGTTCGGCCTGTACCCGCGCAAGGGAACCATCGCGCCAGGCTCCGACGCCGACATCGTCCTGTACGACCCGCACGCCGAGCAGGTGGTCTCCGCCGCCACCCACCACATGAACGTGGACTACTCGGCGTACGAGGGCAAGCGGATCACCGGCCGCGTCGAGACGGTGCTCTCGCGCGGCGAGCTCGTGATCGACCGGCGCGAGTACACCGGCCGGGCCGGCCACGGTGCATTCGTCCACCGGTCCACCTGCCAGTACCCGTAACCAAGGAAGTGCGATGGACTTCGGCCTCGTCCTGCAAACCGACCCGCCCGCGTCCCAGGTCGTCAGCCTGATGAAACGCGCCGAGCGCAACGGGTTCCGCTACGGCTGGACCTTCGACTCGGCCGTGCTGTGGCAGGAACCCTTCGTCATCTACAGCCAGATCCTGGCGAACACGCAGAAGCTGCACGTCGGCCCCATGGTCACCAACCCCGGCACCCGCACCTGGGAGGTGACCGCCTCCACCTTCGCCACCCTCAACGACATGTACGGCAACCGCACCGTCTGCGGGATCGGCCGCGGCGACTCGGCCATGCGGGTGGCCGGCCGCAAGCCGAACACCCTGGCCCGGCTCGGTGAGGCCATCGAGGCCATCCGGGACCTGGCCGAGGGCCGCGAGGCGGTCGTCGACGGAAGCCCGGTCCGCATTCCCTGGATCAAGAACGGCAGGCTCCCCGTCTGGATGGCCGCGTACGGGCCGAGGGCCCTGGCCCTCGCCGGGCAGAAGGCCGACGGGTTCATCCTCCAGCTGGCCGACCCCTTCCTCACCGAATGGATGGTCAAGGCCGTACGGCAGGCCGCGGCCGACGCCGGCCGCGACCCCGACACCCTCACCATCTGCGTGGCCGCCCCCGCCTACGTCACGGCCGACGACTCGGCCGGGGCCCTGGCCCACGCCCGGGACCAGTGCCGCTGGTTCGGCGGCATGGTCGGCAACCACGTCGCCGACCTCGTCGCCAAGTACGGCGAGCACTCCGCCATGGTCCCGGAGGAGCTCACCGCGTACATCAAGGACCGGCACGGCTACGACTACAGCCACCACGGCCGGGCCGACAACCCCTCCACCGACTTCGTCCCCGACGAGATCGTCGACCGCTTCTGCCTCCTCGGCCCCGCCGAGGCCCACATCGCCAAACTCCGCCACCTCCAGGAGCTCGGCGTCGACCAGTTCGCCGTGTACGACATGCACGACAACCGGGAGGCCACCATCGACGCGTACGGCTCCGAGGTCATCCCCGCGCTGGGCGCCTGACCCCACCGAACCGGCCCCGGCCCCGCCGCCCCCGCACCACCCCGCACGGCCCCTTCCGTACCGTCCCCCGACCGAAGGGTTCCGCCGCCATGACCGCCACCGCCCCCTCCGACAGACCCGGCGGCCCCGGCGCGGCCGCCGGCGGCCCCGTCGAGCTCCCGCCCGGCACGGCCGTCGACGACCCGCGCTTCGTCAACGACGACCTGCTCCCCGTCCCCATCGCCGCACGCCGCTGGACCACCTACAACTTCGCCGCCCTCTGGGTCGGCATGGCCCACAACATCCCCTCCTGGCTGCTCGCCTCCGGCCTCGTCGCCCTGGGCATGGACTGGAAGCAGGCCGTCCTCACCATCGCCCTCGCCAACGTCATCGTGCTCGTGCCCATGCTGCTGACCGGGCACGCGGGCCCGAAGTACGGCATCCCCTTCCCGGTCCTCGCCCGCGCCCCCTTCGGCCTGCGCGGCGCCAACCTGCCGGCGCTCGTCCGGGCCGCCGTCGCCTGCGCCTGGTTCGGCATCCAGACCTGGATCGCGGGCCAGGCCGTCTTCGTCCTGCTCGACAAGGCCTTCGGCGGCGGCTGGGCCGAGGCGAGCCGGATCGGCGGCCGGCCCTGGCCGCTGTGGCTCTGCTTCGTGCTCTTCTGGGCCCTGGAACTGGCCCTCATCCGACGCGGCATGGAGACGCTGCGCCGTTTCGAGAACTGGGCCGCGCCCTTCGTCATCGTCGGCGCACTGGCCCTCCTCGTCTGGATCGCGCTCAAGGCGGGCGGGTTCGGACCGCTGCTCGACCAGCCGTCGAAGCTGGGCTGGGGCCGGGACTTCTGGCCGGTCTTCTTCCCGTCCCTCATGGGCATGATCGCGTTCTGGGCGACCCTCAGCCTCAACATCCCCGACTTCACCCGCTTCGGCTCCGGCCAGCGCGCCCAGGCGTGGGGACAGGCCCTCGGGCTGCCGACCACCATGACCCTGTTCGCGCTGCTCTCCGTGCTCGTGACCTCCGGCTCGCAGGCCGTGTACGGAGCGCCCGTCTGGGACCCGGTGGCACTCGCCGCCCACGCCGACAACGTCTTCGGGCTGCTCTTCGCGCTCGTCACCGTGCTCGTCGCGACGATCTCCGTGAACATCGCGGCCAACGTCGTCTCCCCGGCCTACGACCTCGCCCACGTCCTGCCGAAGCGGATCGACTTCCGCAAGGGGGCGCTGATCACCGGGTGTCGTCGGAGTGGTGATCATGCCGTGGAAGCTCACCGAGACGCCCGAGTTGTACATCTTCACCTGGCTGGGCCTGGTCGGCGGCCTGCTGGGCACCGTCGCAGGCATCCTCATCGCCGACTACTGGCTGGTCCGCCGCACCGTCCTCGACCTGCCCGGCCTCTACCGCCCCGACGGCCCCTACTGGTACCGGTCCGGCTGGAACCCGGCCGCCGTCCTCGCCTTCGCCGTGGGCGGCGTCCTCGCCATCGGCGGCTCCCACTCCGCCCCGGGCGCCGGCCCCTTCCCCGAGGACGGGCTCATCCCCTTCCTCGAGCCCCTCGCCGACTACGGCTGGGCGGTCGGCCTCGCCGCGTCCCTCCTCCTGTACACCACGCTCATGAGGGCGCGGACTCCGGCACGGTGATCCACGATCCGCAGCACCCGCTTGACGGCCGGCCCGGCGAGCCGCGTCACCTCCCGGCCACCCGGTGTCCGCCGCCCGGCCCCCTTTCCCGGTGGGGATTGTCGGCGCGGCATGGTGTGATGGGGGCATGATCGAAGAGTTCCTCGCCCGCGACCTGTCCGCCGTCGAAGAAGCCGTGCGCAAGGCCGCGGCTGCGGAGATCATGCCGAGATTCCGCCAGCTCGCCGAGCACGAGGTGGACGAGAAGAGCGGCCCGCACGATCTCGTCACCGTCGCCGACCGCAAGGCAGAGGAGCACCTCACCGCCTCCCTCACCCGGCTGCTGCCCGGCTCCGCCGTCGTCGGCGAGGAGGCCGTGCACGCCGACCCGACCGTGTACGGGGCGCTGCGCGCCGACGCCCCGGTGTGGATCGTGGACCCGGTCGACGGCACCCGGCAGTTCGTGGCGGGCGATCCCGCCTTCTGCACCCTGGTCGCCCTCGCCCACCGCGGGGAGATCCTCGCCTCCTGGACCTTCGCCCCCGCCCTGGACGAGATGGCCACCGCCGTGCGCGGGCAGGGCGCCTACCTGGGCGCCGAGCGGCTGGCCTGCGGCTCCCCGGAGCCGGGCGCCGAGCTGCGCGTCGCCGTGGCCCACCCGCTGTACACCACCGACAAGGACAAGAGGATCCTCTCCCGCCTGGACGTGCCGGGCGTGGCGGCCCGCCCGTGCGGCTCGGCCGGCCTGGAGTACCTGAAGGTGGCCCGCGGCGAGGTCGACGGCCTCGCCTTCACCTGGCCCTCGGCCTGGGACCACGCGGCCGGCCTGCTGCTCGTCGACGAGGCGGGCGGCGCGCAGTCCACCGTCGCCGGGGTCCCGTTCCGCATCGACCGGGACAACGAGCTGCCCTTCGCGGTCGGCCGCGACGAGGCCACCGCGCTGCGCATCCGCGAGCTGCTGCGCGCGGCGTGACCCGCCGTACGACAGGGCCGCATGACGGCCGGAATATCCTGGGGGCGAAGCCGCCACCGGACGAAGGGGTCTCAAGGTGCCGTCGATTCTCGATGCGGTCGTGGTGGGGGCGGGGCCGAACGGGCTCACGGCCGCCGTCGAACTGGCCCGGCGCGGCTGCTCGGTGGCCGTCTTCGAGGCCGCCGGGGCGGTCGGCGGCGGGGCCCGCACCGAGGAGCTGACGCTCCCCGGCTTCCACCACGACCCGTGCGCCGCGGTGCACCCGCTCGGCATCGGCTCGCCCGCGTTCTCCGCGATGCCGCTGAAGCGGTACGGGCTGGAATGGCTGCACGCCCCGCTGCCGATGGCCCACCCCTTCGACGACGGCACGGCCGCCGTGCTGTCCCGCTCCGTCGCCGAGACGGCGGCCTCGTTCGGCCCGCGCGACGCGGGCGCGTACCGGCGGCTGGTCCAGCCGTTCGCCCCGAAGTGGGAGGGCCTCGTACGGGACTTCATGGCCCTGCCCTCGACCGCCCTGCCCCGCGACCCGGTCACCCTCGCCCGCTTCGGCCTCGCCGGGCTGCCCCCGCTGACCTGGCTGCTGCGGCGCTTCCACGACGAGCGGGCCAAGGCCCTGCTCGCCGGGCTCGCCGCCCACGTCATCGCCCCGCTCGGCGGCATCGGCACCGGCGCCGTCGCCCTCGTCTTCGCCCTCGCCGCCCACGCGGCAGGCTGGCCGGTGGCGCGCGGCGGATCGCAGTCCCTCTCCGACGCCCTCGCCGCCTACCTCGCCGACCTCGGCGGCACCGTCCACACCGGCTTCGAGGTCAAGCGGCTCGACGACCTCCCGCCGGCCCGCGCGTACGTCTTCGACACCTCCCCGACCGCACTGGCCCGCATCGCCCGCCTGGGGCGCACGTACGACGGCTACCGGTACGGCGCCGCCGCCTTCAAGATCGACTATGCGCTGTCGGGCCCGGTGCCGTGGACCGCCGAGGAGCCGCGCCGCGCCGGCACCGTGCACATCGGGCCGCGCGCACGCGACATCGACGCCGCCCTGCAGCTCGCCACCGGCGGGCGCGCCCCCCGCAACCCCTTCCTGATCACCGCCCAGCCCAGTCTGGTCGACCCCGGCCGGGCGCCCGAGGGCAAGCACGTCTTCTGGGCGTACGGGCACGTGCCCGCCGGCTGGGAGGGCGACCTCACCGACGCCGTCGAGCGCCAACTGGAGCGCTTCGCCCCGGGCTTCCGCGACCTCGTCCTCGCCCGCGCCACCGCCGGCCCGCCGCAGCTCGCCGCCCGCAACCCCAACTACGTCGGCGGGGACATCGCCTGCGGCGCCGCCACCGGCCTACAGCTCCTGCTGCGCCCGAAGCTGTCCCTGTCCCCGTACACCACGCCCCACCCGGCCGTCTTCCTCTGCTCCTCCGCCACCCCGCCCGGCCCCGGCGTCCACGGAATGTCGGGCCACAACGCGGCCAAAGCGGTCTGGCGGCACCTGCGAAGGGACTCCTGAATGGTCCGCATCAGCCTCGTCCAGGGCGACATCACCGCCGAGCACGCGGACGCGGTGGTCAACGCCGCGAACTCATCCCTGCTGGGCGGCGGGGGAGTGGACGGAGCCATCCACCGCCGCGGCGGCCCCGAGATCCTGGAGGCCTGCCGCGCCCTGCGCGCCTCCCGGTACGGCAAGGGCCTGCCGACCGGGCAGGCCGTCGCCACGACCGCGGGCCGCCTCCCGGCCCGCTGGGTGATCCACACGGTCGGGCCGGTCTGGTCCCGCGAGGAGGACCGCAGCGCCCTGCTCGCCTCCTGCTACCGCGAGTCCCTGCGCGTCGCCGATGAACTGGGCGCCCGTACGGTGGCCTTCCCCGCCATCTCGACCGGCATCTTCGGCTGGCCGATGGACGACGGCGCCCGCATCGCCGTCGAAACGGTCCGCGCGGCAAAGACCGGCGTCGAGGAGGTCAGGTTCGTCCTCTTCGACGCCGAGGCGTACAGGGCGTTCGCCGACCAGACCCCCTCCGCCTGACCCGGCCCGCCACCACCCCGTGACGGCTGGTCCGCATCCTGCTGCGCGGACGACTCGAAAGGGCCGGCCGTAAACCGTCTGCCGGCCGGTGGGTCGCAGTGCCCGGGAGGTCCACAGCATACGATCGCGGGGTTCCCGCCCCCGAAAATGCGCGGTGTCGCGGACACCGCAGGAACTCCAGAGGTCTCATGTCCGACAGGTTCATCCTCGCCGGGGATCGTGTCCCGGCGCCCGCCGAGGCTCCGCCGGCGGTCCACACCGTTCGGCGCCCGCGCCAGAGCGTGTGGTCGAGGGTCGGTGGCGAGGGGCAGGCCGATCACGAGGTGAAACCCGTGCGGCCGCCGCGCATCGCGGTGTTGGACGGCCTGCGGCTGCTCGCGGCCCTGTCGGTGGTCCTGTTCCACTACCTGGCCGGATCCGGGACGGTCCCCTGGCAGCGAACAGCCGTCGAGCTGTTTCCCCGGCTGCACCGGGTCGCCGGGTTCGGCTGGCTGGGCGTGGTCTTCTTCTTCATGATCAGCGGCTTCGTCATCTGCATGTCCGGCTGGGGCAAATCGCTCCAGCAGTTCTGGCAGGGCCGGATCCTGCGGCTGTTCCCGCTCTACTGGGCGGCGGTCGTCCTCTCCTCGGCAGCCGCCCGGCTGGGGCCCCCTCTTCCGGGCGAGCCGCGGGTCACGGTCGGTCAGATGCTGACCAACCTCACCATGCTGCAGGAACCTCTCGGCGTGAACGGCGTGGACAACGTCTACTGGACGCTCTGGGTCGAGCTGCGCTTCTATCTGGTCTTCTCGCTCGTCGTCCTGCTGGGCACCAGCCGCCGTCGCGTCGCCAACTTCTGCTGGATCTGGGCACTGGGCTCGGTCCTGGCGCCGGAGTCGGGCATCCCGCTCATGGACCAACTCCTGGTGCCCCGGTGGGCGCCCTTCTTCATCGCCGGCATCGCGTTCCACCTGGTCCGCCGAGCGGGCCGGATCGAGGGCGAAACCCTCGGCATCCTGGGGTTGTCCTGGCTGCTGATGCAACACCGCCTCCCGGCGATCATGGAAGGTGAGGGCCACGGCATCAACTGGAAGGTCTGCCTCGCGGCGATCACCGTCATGTACGTGCTGATGGGCCTGATCGCGCTCGGCAGGCTCGACCGGATCCAGTGGCGCTGGCTGCCCGTCGCAGGCGCGATCTCCTACCCCCTCTACCTCGTCCACCAGTCGCTGGGCGTACGGGTGATCTGGCACCGGAACGAACAGTGGGGCGCATGGCCGACCCTGCTGGGCGTGATCGCGGGCGCCGTGCTGATCGCCTGGCTGCTGCACCGCCTGGCGGAGCGGCCCCTCACCCGGCTGCTGCGCCGGATGCTGACCCACCGGGCCGAGCGGCCGCAGCAGCGCACTCCGTAGGCGGCCGCAGGCGCTGTGCCGGTACGCGGTGGCGCCTGACGGCCATTCCCGCGGGCTATCGGTGTGGGGCGTGGAGGGGGGCCGGGTCGGGGGTCGGGGAGCGGCGGCGGCGGTGGAGCCAGACGTAGAGGGCCAGGCACGGGAGCAGCAGGCCGAGGACGGTGAGGGTGAGGAAGGCGGGGAAGCCGCTGATCCGCCCGATGAGCCAGGAGAAGTTCTGGCCGAAGAAGCCGACCACGAAGGACAGCGGCAGGAAGACCGTCGCCAGGATCGTGAGCTGCTCCATCGTGGCGCTCTGCCGCAGGTTGATCTTGTTCTGTTCGACGGAGATCACGGCGATGTTCGCTTCCAGGACGGTGGCCAGCAGGTCGCGCTGGGCGGCCACCTCCTCGTTGACCAGCAGCAGGTGGTCGTGCACGTTGTGGAAGTACGGCAGCAGCTCCGCCGGCGACCTGCCCGGCTTGAGCAGGCGGGAGAGCACCGCGAGGAGCGGGTGCACGGCGCGGTAGAAGTCGGTGGCCTCGCGCCGCAGGAAGTAGATGCGTTCGGTCGGGGCGACCGCACCGGAGAACACGGTGGCCTCGATCTGCTCGATGTCGCGGTCGAGTTCCGCCACGACCGGCGCGTAGCCGTCGACGACCTGGTCGAGGATGGCCCACAGTGTCGAGGCGCTGCCCGTGCGCAGCAGTTCGGGACGCCGTTCCAGCCGGCTGCGGGCCCCATGCAGCTCGCTGGCGACGCCCTGGCGCACGGTGATCACGAAGTGTTCGGAGAGGAAGACGCTGATCTCGCCCGTGTCGATCTCCTCGCGCTCGTCGTCGTAGCGCGCGGTGCGCAGGATGATCAGCTCGGTGCCGTCCTCGTACTGCTCGGCCTTCGGGCGCAGGTGGAAGGCCCGGGCGTCCTCGACGGCGAGTTCGTGCAGGCCGAAGCTCTCGCGGACCTCGTCCATCTCCTCCGGGCGGGGTTCGAAGAGGCCCAGCCAGACGAATCCGCCCTGTTCGCAGCAGGCGGCCGCACGGTCCAGCGGCATCGGGCCCTCCTGCTGCCGGCGCCCGTCGCGGTAGTGCGCGCAGTCCACGATCATGGGGTCCTCCTCGCGTCCGGCCCCTGCCCTACAGCCATGGTTGCTCGCGGGGGGCGTACCGGACGCGCCGCTCCGTGCCGCATCGTCAGGGCGGGCCGGGAGCGGCCGGGGGCGGGGGCGGCCAGGGGGCGGTGCCGTACGGCTGCACACACGTGAACGACCTACGAAGCGGGCTCCCTGCGCCGGTATGGTCCGGATCAGGTGATGGAGGTCGCCCTCGGGTCTCCCGACCTTCAGGCCTCTCAGCCCGACCGCCGACGTCGGTCCCAGCGGACGTGAACCCTTCCGCCGAAATCGGCTACTCCGGTCGAACTCCCTCGCTCGCCTCGTAGGCCTACTGCCAGAGTAGTCCCACCCGCTTGCGAGGAATAGGGGGAAGGTTCGATTTGTTTGGGCTGTCTTTTTCATCCGCTTTTTCGACCTTCCCGGGACCTACACTGGCAGCAGCATTCCGTGCCATGTCGGTCCGCCTGTCCGACGGGAGGTGTCGGCCGTGGCTTCGCCCGTCGTGCGCGGGTCCGGCGGCACCGCCTGGGCGCCCGAGCCGGTCACCGCCGACCCGTACAACGCCCAGACGCCCCGGGCGGCGCTGGCCGAGCCCGTCACCCCCGTGGACGCCTTCTTCGTACGCGACCACTTCGGCATCCCGGAGGCGGACACCGGCCGGTGGCGCGTACGGATCGGCGGGGCCGTGGCCGCACCCCTCGACGTGTGCTACGCGGAGCTGTGCGCGATGCCGTACCGGGAGCTCGACGTCGTCCTGGAATGCGCGGGCAACGGCCGCAGTCTGATGCGGCCGCGCCCCACGGGCCTGCCCTGGGGCCAGGGCGCGGTCGGGTGCGCGCACTTCGCCGGGGTGCCGTTCCGCTTCCTGGCCGCCCGGGCCCTGATCGACGCGGCCGCCGTGGAGGTCGTCTTCTGCGGGGCCGACTCCGGTACGGTGCACGGCCGCCGCACCGCCTTCGAGCGCAGCCTCCCGCTGGCCGCGGCCCTGCACCCCGACACCCTCCTCGCCACCCACATGAACGGGGAGCCGCTGGCGCCCGAGCACGGCGCGCCCGTCCGCCTCGTGGTCCCCGGCCGGTACGCGGTCGCCGACGTGAAGTGGCTGGTCGGGGCACGGGCCGTCACGGAGCCCTTCACCGGGCCCTTCCAGACGGAGGAGTACGTCTACACGGCCTCCCGCGGCACCCCCGAGGGGCCCGTGACCACGATCCGGGTCAAGTCCCTCGTCACCGCGCCGGCACCCGGCTCGGTGCTGCGGTGCGGCGCGCAGACCCTCGTACGGGGGCGGGCCTGGTCCGGCGGCGGCGTGGCGGTCCGCCGCGTCGAGGTACGGGTCGAGGGCGGGGGAGGGGCCGAGGGAGAGGCGGAGGGCGTCGGCCCTGCCCCCTCCTGGGAGGAGGCCCGGCTCGAGCCGCCCCTCGGGCCGTACGCCTGGCAGGAGTGGACCCATCCGTGGACGGCGCCCCTGCGGCCCGGGCGGTACCGGCTGCTGGCCCGCGCCACCGACGAGGCCGGGCACACCCAGCCGGGCCGTGCCCCGTGGAACGCCCGCGGCTACGGCTGCAACCCGGTGGCCTGCGTGGAGGTCGTCGTGGAGTGACCGACCGGCCCCCGCGGCCGGTCAGCGCAGGGCCGTCAGGACCCGGCTCGTGCCGTGCTGCCAGACGGTGCCGACGTGGGTGAAGCCCGCCTCGTGGAGCAGGGCGGTGTGGGCGGAGACCGGGAGGTCGGCGGAGGCGCAGGGCGGGTGGCCGGAGGAGTCCGGGCGGGGCATGAGCGGGGCCAGCTCCGGGTCCTGGGCCGCCCCCGACCACCACGACGCCCAGTCCTCGTGCGTGAACGCCAGGCTCCGCTCGGAGTGGCGGCGGCCGACGTCGGCGGCGACGGCGCGGATCCCGGCGGAGTCCGGAGCGATGTGGTCGCCGTTGACGAACACGCCGCCCGGGCGCAGCCGCTCGGCCAGGTCCCGGTAGACCCGGCGCAGCGCGTCCTCGCCCAGGTAGTGCAGGGCCGTCGTGGAGACGGCCGCGTCCAGCGGCCGGTCCAGGCCGAGCCCGTCCAGCCAGCCGGGCGCCCCGATCAGGGCCTGCACGTGCCGCAGCCGGTCGCCGCCGTAGTGGGTCCGGCCCAGCTCCAGCAGCAGCGGGTCCGCGTCGACGGCGAGCACCTCGGCGTCGGGCAGCCGGTCGGCGAGCAGCGCCGCCAGCGCGCCCGGGCCGCTGCCCAGGTCGAGCACGAGCCGGCCCGGGCCGCCACGGCCGCCGGGGCCGGCCGAGTCGCCCGGCCGGGCCCGCGCCGGCGCCCGCGTGGCGTGCTCGACCACGTCCGCGATGACCGTGAACCGCTCGGCCCGGTCCACCGCGTACCGCTGCTGCTGGCACTCCCAGCGCTCCACCCAGTGCGCGGCCGTCGCCGTGCTCAGCGCACCCGCATCGCTCCCGCTCATAGTGAAAATCATTGCAGTGTGGCGAGGGCGGTGAGCAAGTTCTCCATCTCTTCGAGTGTGTTGTAGACGTGCAGGCTGACACGGACCGAGCCGCCCTCCGGCCCCGGGCCCGCCTGGCAGTGGTCGTCGCAGCGCACCATGAACCCGTGGCTGAACAGGACGAACCCCAGGTCCTGCGAGCCGATCGCGCGGTGCCGGAACGTGACGATGCTGCCCCGGCGCTGCACGGCGGTGTCCGCCGCCAGGCTGGTGCGGCACCCCAGCACCTCGTACGCCGGCATCCGGCTCAGCCCGTCCGTCAGCACCGAGGCCAGGGCCGAGGTCCAGCGCCCGATCCGGTCGGTCCCGGCCGCGTCCAGCCAGTCCAGGGCCGCCGCCAGGCTCACGATGCCGGCGGTGTTCGGGGTGCCCTGCCATCCGCCGGGCACGAAGGCCGGCCCGCGCGCGCCGCGGGCCCACACCGCGCCCGTCCCCGGCAGGGCGAGCGCCTTGTGCCCCGAGAAGACCAGGAAGTCCACGTCCAGCCCGGCCAGGGACACCGGCTGGTGGCCGACGCTCTGCGCCGCGTCCAGGCAGATCACCGGATCCGGGCCGACGGCCTCCCGGATCCGGTGCACGTTCATGTCGGCCCCGTACACGTGGTGCACGTGCGTGGCGGCCACGAACCGCAGGCGCGGGCCGGCCATGGCCGCCAGCGCCGCCGGATCGTAGTCCCCGGACCCCTCCTGGCACGGCAGGGCCCGTACGGAGATCCCCACCCCCTGCCGGGCCAGCAGGTCCCGGGCCTCCAGCCACGGGTCGAGATTGGCCCGGTGGTCGCCGAACGGCACCACGATCTCGTCCCCGTCGGCCAGCAGCCCCGGCAGCCAGTCCCGGGCGACGGCCCGCAGCCCCTCCGAGGTGCCGCCCGTGAAGTGCACCGACGACCGCCGCGGGTCGGGGTCGCCGAGGAAGGCCTTGACCCGCTCCCGGGCGGCCTCCACGCGGGCGGTCGTGTGGTTGGCCCAGGGGTAGGAGCCGCGCCCGGCGTTGGCGTTGGCGGTGGTCAGGTACGCGGTCACCGCGTCCAGGACCGGCTGGGGCTTCTGCGCGGTCGCCGCACTGTCGAGGTAGGCCGCGCGCGGCGGCCCGGAGCCGTCCCCGCCGTCGCCCCCCGCCCCCGCCACGATCGGGAACTGCGCGCGCAGCGGCCGCTGCCAGGCGCCGAGCTCGGCCAGCTCCCTCCGCGGACCGCGCGTCGCGGCGGCCACGTCAGTCCCGCACCAGCGGGGCGCCGGCGTCCCGCCAGGCGATGATGCCGCCCGCGAGGCTCCGTACGTCCGGATGGCCCATCCGGGTGAGCAGCGCGGCGTACCGCAGCGACTTCTCACCGACCGGGCAGGCCAGCAGCACCGGCCGGCTCGCACTGAACGGCAGCCCGCCCCGCACCAGTTCCGCGAACAGCTCGTCCACGATGTTGACCGAGCCGTCGATGTGCAGGGCGCCGTACGCGAACGGGCCGCGCAGGTCGACCACCAGCGGCCGCCCGCTCTCGATCCACGGGCGCGCCTCGGCCACCTCCATGGCCCGTACGGCGGCCAGTTCGGCGGCGGTGACGTGCTCGACCGCGTTGCGCACGGGCGGGCGGCCCAGCAGCTCGGGCCGGCGCCGGCGGACGTAGCCGAGATAGCTCTCCGCCCGGTCGCAGACGATGAACACCGCCGTCCGGCGCTCCGCCAGCCCGGCGTCCACGGCCCGCAGATGGCGCACCGCCCCGTGGTACGCGGCCCCGCCGGTCGGACCCGACAGCAGGCCGCAGCGGCGCAGCAGCACCAGCATCCCGTCGAGCGCCTCGTCGGAGTCCACCGTCTCCAGGGCGTCGTACACCGCCGGGTCGAACAGGCCCACCTCGTGCACCTCGTCGGCGGTGCGGATCCCGGGGATGAAGTCCGACTTGGCGCCCACCAGCCCGATCACCCGCACCGCGGGGTCGTGGGCGCGCAGGGCCCGGGCGACCCCGGTGGAGGAGCCGGCGGTGCCCACGCAGGCGATGAAGAAGTCCGGGGCGCGACCGTCCAGATCGGCGATGATCTCGGGGCCCGTGCCCCGGGCGTGCGCGTCGGCGTTCAGCGGGTTGAAGTACTGGTCGGTGTGCAGGTGGGCACTGCCCGGGCGGGTCAGCTGACGGTGGAAGACGGTCAGCGGATCGGAGGTGTCGGTCGGGTCGAGGCACTCGCTCTGCCCGGGCAGCTCCTCGATCTGCGCGCCGAGCAGGAGCAGCAGGTCCTTGATCTCGGGGACCCGCATCCGGTTGGTGACGCTCTTGAACGGCAGCCCGTGCAGGCCCGCCAGCAGGGCCAGGGCCTTGGCCGTGTTGCCGCTGGAGAGCTCGACCACCGTCTCGCCGCGGGCCGCGGCCCCGGCCAGCCGGCCGCGGACCATGTTCCAGGCGGCGCGGTCCTTGAGCGAGCCGAAGGGGTTGAGCATCTCCAGCTTGGCGTACAGGTCGATGTTGGTCAGGCCGTGCACATCCGGATCGATGCGCACCAGCGGGGTGTTGCCGATGGCCTCGGTGATGCTGTCGTACCGCAACTGTCATCCCCCCGTTTCGGTGACGGGCCAGTACTCCTCGTCGAGGCACCAGCGCCAGGCTCCGCCCTCCTCTCCCGCCGCCCTGACGGCGACCTTGCGGGCCGGCGGCTGCCGCTGGGCCCTGGTGGCGGTGAAGTCCATGCAGTAGCCGGCCGTGTTCGGGAAGGCCAGCAGGTCGCCGGGGCGCGGCAGACGGGGCAGGAACACCGTCCGGCGGGTGATCAGGTCGGCCTCCAGGCACAGGTTGCCCATCAGGTGCACGCCGATGCCCCCCGGGTCGCCGGGCGCGTCCCCGGGAGCCTCTGCGGGCGCGGCGTCGCGGCCGACCAGGACCGGGTCGACGAGCACCCCGTGGTCCTCCAGGCCGACGTCGCCGGCGTTCAGCGCGAGCCGCACGCGCGGCGGGCCGTCGGCGTCGCCCCGTACCTCCACCACCCGGCCCAGGGTGATCCCGCACTGGTCCACGAGGGCCCGGCCCGGCTCGGCGTACAGGTCGCACAGGCTTTCCAGCAGCAGGGTGCCCAGGGGCCGGCCCAGCGTGGGGGCCGGGCGGGAGAGCAGTTCGTCGAGGTACGCGGGCCCGGCGGCCGGCCGGTACGCGGGGTACAGCGCGAGCGCGCCCCTGAGGGTGCCGTGCTCCACCCGCAGGCCGTAGCCGTGCCCGCCCCAGGCCAGCGGTGCGCGGCGGCCGAGCGCGGCCTCGGTGAGGGCGGTGGTGTAGCGCTCCCACTGGGCGGCGTGCGCCAGGTAGCTCACGCCGAAGCCGCCGCCGACGTCGACGGCCCGGGGGGTGAAGCCCCGGGACCGCAGCTCCTCCACGGCCTGCAGGCAGCCCTCCAGGGCGGTGGCCTTCTCGTCGGTGCTGGTGGTGTCCAGGTGGTAGCCCACCCCGATCGGCTCCACCGCGTCGCGCAGCGCGTCGAGCAGGTCGAGCAGCGGACCGAGGGCCTTGACGGCGGTGCCGAAGCGGCTGCTCCGGGAGAGCGTGCGCGGACCGGCGGTCTCGAAGCCGGACAGCCGCAGCAGGACGCGCAGGCGGGGCAGCCCGTGGGAGCGCACCAGGCGCGCGGCCTGCTCGAGCTCGCCCGGCCCGTCGGCGTTCACGGTCACCCCGGTGCGCGCGGCCAGCCACAGGAACGCGGGGTCCTTCGGCCCCGTCGCCATGATCCGGTCGGGGGTGAAGCCGGCCCCCAGGGCGTGCTGCAGCTCCTGCAGCGAGGCGGCGTCCAGGCCGGCGCCGGTACGGGCGGCCAGGTGGCGGACCAGGGCGCTGGAGCCGGTGGCCTTGTGCGCGAAGAAGATCCGCCCGGAGAGGCGGTGGCGGCGCAGGACGGCCTCGAAGCCGGCGGTGTTGTGCTCGGTCTCCGAGGGCAGGACGACGCCCAGCGGCGAGCCGAGCGCCTCCACGAGGCCGTGCAGGAACGGCCCGGAGCGCAGCAGGGACGCCGGGCCCGCGGTGAGCCGCGGCTCCAGGTACAAGGGGGCGTCGCTCATGCCGGCCGTTCCGTCCCTCCCCGACGACGCCGTGTGCGGACCCGCGAACCCGTGGTCCGGCAGACCCGGCTGTGCGATCGACCATTCGTACGGCTCGGACCATCATCGCTCCGTCCGGGCCGCAGCTGAAGGGTGCGTGGGAGCACGGGGGGCGGATGGCCGGATGACGACGGTGGCGCGGGCTCAGAGGGCGAGGCCCATCAGGACGTCGTCCCGGTCGTCGCCGGGCGCCACCCGCAGCGCACCCGGCCACCGGCCGACCTCGACCCAGCCCAGCCGCCGGTAGAAGTCCTCCAGCCCGCACCCGGACCGGGCGCTGAGCTGGAGCCGCTCGAGGCCCATCCCGTCCCGGGCGACCGCGGCCACGCCGGTCATGAGCGCCGTGCCGATGCCGCGACCGCGGAAGCGCGGATGGGTCTGGACGTGGTTGACGACGCCGCAGTGGGCGATCAGCGGGTGCGGATCGCGGTGCAGGACCAGCCATCCGGCCGGGGCCCCGCCGGACCGGGCGACGAGCAGCCGGGACCGGACCGGGTCGAGACCGCGCACCAGCCGCTCCACGACCGGCGCCGCATCGGCCGGGCGCACGGGCGGCATGGGCAGTCCGGGCGCGATCACCGCGCCGCCGGCGTTGACCACGGCCGCCCAGCAGTCGGCCAGCTGCGCCCGGAGCCCGGGCGGGACGCCCTCCGGCCGCGTCAGCTGCACCAGCTCCACCGGCGGCACCGGCTGGGCAGGAGCGGGGGACCCGGGAGGCGGGGACGAGGGCATGTCCCCAGGGTCCCAGGCCCGGCCGTGCCGGGGCAGGGCTGCGGGCGCCCCCGTGCGCCCTTGGCCGAAAGCGGCCGAAAGCGGCCCGGGAGGCGGGGCCGGCGGGGGCGCCGTCGGGCTGCCCCGCGGGTGCCGGCGGAGGTGTGGGCCGGGGGTGTCGGCGGGATGCCCGGCGGGGTGCCGGCGGGGGCCGGCGGGCAGCCCCGCGGGGGTCCGGCGGGAGCCGACCACGCCGGCGCGGGCGGGCACCGCGCCGCGGTGGGAGTCGTCCACAGGGCGGCCGGGGTGTCGCAGGAGGTCGGTAGGCTTCCCGCATGACCCTCATCGACGCGTCCGCGCGCACCCACGATGCCCTGGAGGTGCTGCACCGCGTCTTCGGCTACGACTCCTTCCGCGGCGAGCAGCAGCAGATCATCGAGCACGTCGCGGGCGGCGGCGACGCACTGGTGCTGATGCCGACCGGCGGCGGCAAGTCGCTCTGCTACCAGATCCCCGCGCTGGTCAGGGGCGGCACCGGCGTGGTGGTCTCGCCGCTGATCGCGCTGATGCAGGACCAGGTGGACGCGCTCACCGCCCTCGGCGTGCGGGCCGGGTTCCTGAACTCCACCCAGGGCTTCGACGAGCGGCGCACCGTCGAGCAGCTCTTCCTCGCCGGCGAGCTGGACCTGCTGTACCTGGCCCCCGAGCGGCTGCGCACCGAGGGCACGCAGCGCCTCCTCGACCAAGGCGAGGTCTCGCTGTTCGCGATCGACGAGGCGCACTGCGTGGCCCAGTGGGGCCACGACTTCCGGCCGGACTACCTCGCCCTGTCCATGCTGCACGAGCGCTGGCCCAAGGTCCCGCGGATCGCGCTGACCGCGACGGCCACCCCGGCGACGCACGCCGAGATCGCCGCCCGGCTCGGCCTCGGCGAGGCCCGGCACTTCGTCGCCAGCTTCGACCGGCCCAACATCCAGTACCGGATCGCGGCCAAGAACAACCCGCAGAAGCAGCTGCTGGAGCTGATCCGCACCGAGCACGAGGGGGACGCGGGCGTCGTCTACTGCCTCTCGCGGGCCTCCGTGGAGAAGACCGCCGCCTTCCTGGTGGAGCAGGGCATCGACGCGGTGGCCTACCACGCGGGCATGGACGCCGCCACGCGCGCCGCGAACCAGGCCCGCTTCCTGAGGGAGGACGGGATCGTGGTGGTGGCCACGATCGCGTTCGGCATGGGCATCGACAAGCCGGACGTGCGGTTCGTGGCCCATCTCGACCTGCCGAAGTCGGTCGAGGGCTACTACCAGGAGACCGGCCGCGCCGGCCGCGACGGCGAGCCGGCCACCGCCTGGCTGGCGTACGGGCTCCAGGACGTGGTGCAGCAGCGCAAGCTGATCGAGGGCTCCGACGGCGACGACGCCCACCGCCGCTCCCAGAGCGCCCATCTCGACGCGATGCTCGCGCTGTGCGAGACCGTCGAGTGCCGGCGGGTGCGGCTGCTGGCCTACTTCGGCCAGGAGTCCGGGCCGTGCGGCAACTGCGACACCTGCCTGACCCCGGCCGAATCCTGGGACGGCACGGTGGCCGCGCAGAAACTGCTGTCCACGGTGTGGCGGCTGGCGCGGGAGCGGCGCCAGAAGTTCGGCGCCGGGCAGATCATCGACATCCTCCAGGGCAAGAAGACGGCCAAGGTCATCCAGTTCGACCACGACCAGCTGTCGGTGTTCGGGGTCGGGGCGGACCTGGGCACCGCCGAGTGGCGCGGGGTCGTACGGCAGCTGCTGGCGCTGGGGCTGCTCGCGGTCGAGGGGGAGTACGGGACCCTGGTGCTGACCGAGGCCAGCGGGGAGGTGCTCGGCGGCCGCCGGAGCGTGCCGCTGCGCAAGGAGAAGGCGCCGGCGCCCGCGCGCAGGGAGTCCGGGGCGCGCTCCGGCTCGGGGTCCGGCAAGGGCGGCGGCCGGGTGCCGGTGGACCTGCCGGCGGCTGCCGTGCCGGTGTTCGAGGCGCTGCGAGCCTGGCGGGGTGCGACGGCGCGGGAGCAGGGGGTGCCGGCGTACGTCGTGTTCCACGACGCCACGCTGCGGGAGATCGCGACGCGGCTGCCGGGCAGTGTCGAGGAGCTGTCCACCATCAGCGGGGTCGGCGAGGCCAAGCTGGCCAGGTACGGCGAGGGCATCCTGGCGGCCCTCGCCGAAACCGGGGCCGAGGCCGCCCCGCCCCCGCACGAGGAGGAGGAGCCGCCTCCGCCCCCGGAGGACCTCGACCCGCCGTGGGACGACTGGGAGTAACGGCCCCCCGGCCGGGCCCGGTGCCCGGCGGAGCCGGTTTTCCGGGCCGGAGCGCAGGGCGGCCTAGGGCTCCGCGGCGGTCGGGGCCTCCTCGTCCGGGGACTCGGCGTCGGTCAGCCCGGCGGGGTCCGGGCACGGCGGGCACAGGCGGGTGTATTCCGCCATCACCTCCTCCACCGTCTCCTTCTGCTTGCGTTCGCACGCCGTGCGCCGGGTCTCCTCCTTGCAGGTCAGCTCGGCCCGCGCCCCCTCCAGCACCGCAATGGCCTGCCAGCCCTTCAGCACGCACAGCAGCGCCTTGCACAGGCAGTCCACGAACTCCGAGACCGTCGAGAAGCCCCGCCACGCCTCCCGGATCCGCCGCAGCAGCACCAGCAGGCGCGCGTAGAGCCGTACGACGTCCTGCCCGAGCACCGGATCGCACACGTCCGCCAGCAGCTGCGCCGCGTCCGCCTTGAGCTTCGCCGCACGCTCCGGCAGCGCCGTCAACTCGGCCACCAGGGCCGTGAAGCACGCCGCCGACTGCAAGGTGCCCGCCGTGTAGCGGGCGATGCGGGCCGAGAGGGTGGCGACCGTGTCGTCCGGGCCGACCGTGTCGGAGAAGTCGCACCCGCAGTCCCGAGCGCAGCAGCCCCAGCCGCCCGCACACCGCCGGATCTCCTCGAAGACCCGGTCCACCGCCTGCCCGAGGCAGTGCCGCTGTTCGTGCGTGACCCGGCAGCGGATCTGCTCGCGGACCTTGCCGAGGGTGGCGCCCGCCTCGTCCAGGTCCGTCTTCGCGGCCAGCCGGGCCTTGGTGTAGCCGGTGCGGGCGCCGTTGAACCGCTCCTGGAACTCCCGCAGCTGCGGAAGGTGTTCCTGGGTGACCTCGGCCCGGCGCTGGATGCCCGTGGCGATGCACGCCAGTGCGTCGATGGCGCCGGGGTCGCAGGCGCCGCCGGCCGGCTGGGTGTGGAGGGTGCTGCTCATGTTCGGCTCTCCTGGTCGATACGGGCAGGCGCACCGAGTGTGGGCCGGGCGGTGTCACCGGCCCGTCGCCACCGCCGACGGTTCCGCGGCCCGGCGCGGGCCGCTGCGGCAACGGCCCCGTGACGCGGCGGACCGCAGCATCGCCGCATGGCTGGATACCGGGCACTCGCCGCCGTCGGGCGCAGCGTCGTCGCGCTGCTCAACCGGCGTTTCGCCGAGGAGATCCGCACGGGCCGCCGCCCGGAGGCCGTGCTCGCCGGCCCGGCGGACTTCGACAAGGTCGACACCCCGGGCTCCGTCATCCGCAACCCGGCCGTCTCCGTGTACTGCTACCGCCTCAGCGTCGACCGCGAGACCCGTCCCGCGCTCGCCGCGATGGCCGCCGGCGACGGGCTGCCCCGGCTGCCGCTGCGGATGCACCTGATGGTCGCGGCCTGGGACCGGTTCGTGGAGGCCGAGCTCGAATGGCTGGGCCTGGCCGCCCGCGTGCTGGAGAGCGAGGCCCTGCTCACCGGGCCGCTCCTGGACCCCAGCGGGGACTGGCTGCCCGGCGATTCGGTGCAGGTGGTCCCCGACGAGCTGGCCATGGACTCCATGAGCGAGGCCTTCCAGGCCATGACCACCGACTACCGGCTCTGCCTGCCGTACGTCGCCCGCGTCATCCGCATCGACGGCCCGGCCGGGCCGGCCCCGGCCGTGGTCACCACCGTCGCCGCCGGACCCGCGGAGCGCCTGCGGTGACCGCCGAGGTGCTGCACCGCCTCGCCCTGGCCGTGCGCCCGCTCGACGCCCGCACCCGGGCCCCCGCCGGGCCGGGGCTGCGCGTCGGCTGGGAGAGCGGCCCCGTCCCGGGCCGCCGGCCGCGCCCGCCGGGCGGGCCGGTCCGCCCGTTCGAGGGCCACGGCGCCGACGGGTTCGTGCTGCGGTACCCCTACACCGGCGGCCCGCCCTCCACCGTCACCGTCCGCATCGAGGATCCGGCCCGCCGCTGGCTCCCGCGCCGCTTCCGGGTGCCGCTGTGGACCCGGGCCGAGCTCGCCGGGGCCGATGCCCTGCCGCCCACCGCCGCCCACGTCCGCGCCGACGCGCGGCTGCTGCTGCCGTGGCTGCTGCCCGGCCCCGCCCATCCGGTGCCGCAGGGCACGACCGGCCTCCGCTTCCGCGTCGCGTACGCCGGCGGCGGCCCCGTGGGGTGGCCGCGCGTGGACGCCTTCGGCCCCGGCGGGATGCCGCTCGGCTGGGCCCACGGCGACGAGCACGGCCAGGTGCTGCTGCTGATCGACGCGGTCGGCGTCCTGCCCTCGCCCGTGCCCTCCCGTCTCGACGTCGCCCTGCGCACGCACGCCCCGGACCCGCCCCCGCCCCGTCCGCCCGCCGCCGCGCTCGCGGACCTCCCCGTCGAGCCCGTCGACCGCAGCACCTCCCCTCCCCGCCCCCAGGACCTCGACAACGCGGTGCTGCGCGGAACGGCCAGGCCCGCCGGATACCGCACCGGCGCGGCCGACACCGTGCGCACCCTCACCGTCGGCCAGGTGGTCCCCGCCCCCGACCTGGTCCACACCGCCGCCTGACCCGCCCGACCCGTGTGACCGAGGAGACCCGTCCATGCCCGAGTACCTGACCCCCGGCGTCTACGTCGAGGAGACCAGCTTCCGCTCCCGGTCCATCGAAGGCGTGCCGACCAGCACGTTCGGCATGGCGGGGCGCACCGCGTACGGACCCGTGCCGTACACCCTGCCCGACGGCGGCCCCTCCGTCCTGCCCGGCCCGACCCTGGTGACCGGCTTCACCGAGTACGAACGGGCCTTCGGCGGGCTCCGGATCGGCGACGAGGACTGCCAACTCGCCCTGGCGGCACGCGCCTTCTTCGCCAACGGCGGACGCCGGCTCTACGTCTCGCGGGTCTTCCCCTTCACCCGCACGGCCGGCGACGGCCCCATCGACGTCCCCCGCAACTTCGCCTCCGCGTCCCTGCCCGCCGGGCCCCGTCCGCTGCTGCGCTGGCGGGCCCGCTGGCCCGGCTCCGCCGGTGCCCGGATCAGCGTCGCGGTGACCTTCCGGCGCGGCAAGAACATCGTCGTCGGGGACGCCGGCAGCCCGCCGCGCCTGACGGGGGTCCAGGCGGGTGCGGCGGTGGAGACCGCCCGGCTCGACTCCACGGGACGGCCGCCCGTCCTCGGGGACACCACCGCACCGGTGCCGGACAACGTCCGCGTCGTCGTCCGCCGTGCCGACGGCGTCCTCGGCTACCGCACCCCGCAGGGCGGCTTCGAGGCCGTGCCGCCCGGCACGGCCGCCTTCCACCTGACGCTCGCCGTCACCGTACGCCTCGACGACCGCGTCGACGTCTACAACGAGCTCGAACTCGACGCCCTGCACCCGCGATCGGTCGGCACGGTCCTCCAGGCCGCCGACCCCGCCGACGAGTTCTGCCTCGTCTGGCTGGAGACCGTGCCGCCCCCGACCGGAACCCCCGCCCCCGGCCCGGGCGCGCTGCTGGCCGCGCTGATCTCGCCCGGGCCGGCCGGCGTCCACCTGGGCGAAGGCGGCGACGGGAAGGAGCTGGCCGCCCAGGACCTGGCCGGGAAGGAGGCCGACCCGGACAGCCTCACCGACCCCGCCCTCGGGCTGGGCGCGCTCGCCGAGATCGACGACATCGCCATCGTCGCCGCTCCGGACACCGTCACCCTCCCGCGGGACGAGCAGAAGGCCGCGGTGGACCACCTGATCGGCCACTGCGAGAGGCTCCGCTACCGGATCGCGATCGTCGACCCGCCCCGCGACAGCTCGCTCTCCGAGGTGCGCAGGTTCCGCGCCCAGTTCGACACCAGGTACGCCGCCCTCTACTACCCCTGGGTCAAGATCACCGACCCCGGCCGGCGCCCCGACCCCGGGGCCCCGGCGCCCGTCCTGGAGGTGCCGCCCTCGGGATACGTCGCCGGGATCTACGCCCGCAGCGACACCGAGCGGGGCGTGCACAAGGCCCCCGCCAACGAAGTCCTCCTCGGCGTCAGCGACTTCACCGCCCACGTCACCCGCGACCGGCAGTCCGTCCTCAACCCCGAGGGCATCAACGCCCTGCGCTTCTTCGAGGGCCGCGCCCGGCGCGTGTGGGGCGCCCGCACGATGAGCTCCGACCCGGAATGGAAGTACGTCAACGTCCGCCGACTCTTCATCTACCTGGAGCACTCCATCGAGAAGTCCACGCAGTGGGCGGTCTTCGAGCCCAACAACGAGCGGCTGTGGGCCTCGGTCCGGCAGACCGTCGAGGACTTCCTCTTCGCCACCTGGCGCACCGGAGCCCTGCTGGGCACCAAGCCCGAGGAGGCCTTCTTCGTGCGCTGCGACCGCACCACCATGACCCAGAACGACCTGGACAACGGGCGGCTGATCTGCCTGATCGGCGTCGCGCCCGCCTACCCCGCCGAGTTCGTCGTGTTCCGCATCGGCCAGTTCACCGCCGACGCGCAGCGCGGCTGACCCGCCCGAGACCGGGAGTCACCGCCCCATGGCCACGCGCAACAACCCCTACGGCGCCTTCAACTTCCTGGTCCAGCTCGGCGACACCGGCGGCGAGGACCAGATCGCCGGCGGATTCTCCGACTTCACCGGAGCCGCGAACGAGGTCAGGTTCTCGGAGTACCGCAACGGCAACGACCGCGAGAACCACGTCCGCAAGATCGCCAATACCAACACCACCAACGACGTCACCCTCAAGCGCGGCATCATCGGCGACCTGCGCCTGTTCGACTGGATCAAGGCGGTCCGGGAAGGCGCCCAGGACGCCCGCACCGTGACCGTCACCCTCCACGACGAGGGGCGCACCGCCGTCTGCGCCTGGGTGCTGCACGCCGCCCAGCCCAAGAAGTGGGTCGGCCCCACCCTCAGCGGCAAGGGCGGCGGCGAGGTCGCCATGGAGGAGCTGCACCTCGTCGCCGAGCGCATCGACTTCCGGTCGCTGTGAGCGGGCCGGGACTGCGCCTCGGGGCACCGGGGGTCTACCGGGACGTCCGCCGTCCCGCGCCCGCCTTCGCCCCGGTGCGCCTGGACGTCGCGGGCTTCGCCGGGGTCGCGCCGCGCGGGCCCGTCGACGAGCCGGTGCCCGTCGACCGCTGGTCGGACTACGTGCGCCGCTTCGGCGGGTTCGAGGGGCCCGGGCTGCTGCCGTACGCGGTGCGGGCCTTCTTCGCCCAGGGCGGGGTCCGGGCCCACGTCCTGCGGGTGGCGCCGCTGCCCCGCGCCCCGCACCCCGCCGCCGAACTGGCCTGCGCGCTGCACCGGGTGGCGCTGGCCCGCGCCGACGCGGCCGCGGGCCCGCTCCCCGTCCCGTACGGGATCGGGCTGCGCGCCCGGGACGAGGGCAGCTGGGGTGACCGGCTCTCCGTGCGCTGGGACTTCACCGCCGCCGGGCGGTTCGAGGGGGCGGTGCGCGGGCGGGAGCTGGTCCTGCCGGAGGGGCGGGTCCCGCCGGCGGGCTCGGTGCTGCGGATCCGGGGTGCGGGGCTGGCGCCCGCCGGATGCTTCTTCCGGATCGCCGAACTGGCCGAGCGCACGGGGGAGGACGGATCCGGGTCCGGGCCGCGGGTCCGGGTCGCGCTGCTCGACCGGGCGCCGTACGCCGACGCGGACGCCCCGCCCGCCGCCCCGGGCGGGCGGGCGGCGCCCGTGGAGGCCGAGGTCGTCACCGCCACGGTCACCGTCTCCGACGCCGATCCCGCCCACCCCCGCGGCGAGCGGTTCGCCGGCCTCGGCCTGTGCCACGGCCACCCGCGCGCCGCCGACGCCGTCCTGGCCGCCGAGTCGCTCCTCGTCGCCCCCGACGGGGACTGGCCCGAGGCCCTCCTCCCGCCCGACCCCTTCCTCACCTCCGCCCTCTCCCGCCCCGTCCGCCCCGGCACCGACCGCTACGCGGACATCGGCGCCGGCAGCTTCCTCGGCCCGCTCCCGGTCGAGCTGCTGCCCGCCGGGGGAGGGGACGACAGCGGCGACGGGGCCGACGGAACCGACGGAGCCGACGGCCCGGAGGGCGCGGCCGCCGCCTTCGGCATGGACCGGCTGGCCCTCGTCCCCGAGGTCGCGCTGCTCTCCGTACCCGACCTGCTGTGGCAGTACGGGGAGCGCACCCCCGCCACCGAGACGCCAAAGCGGCCCCTCACCGGGCGCTTCGCGCCCTGCCCGCCGCCGGCCGCATCCGCCGTCCTGCACCCGGCCCGGCCCCGCGCCCTGCTCCTCGACTCCGCCGCCGAGCTGCCCGAGATCCTGCGCCGCCAGCAGCGGCTCGTCGCCCTGGCCGAGCACCGGCGCCGGTTCGTCGCCCTCCTCGACGTCCCGCCCGGGCTGCCCGTGCGCGCCGTCGCCCGCTGGCGCGCCGCCTTCGACAGCAGCTACGCCGCCGCCTACCACCCGTGGCTCGGCGTGGTGGACGCCGGGGAACCCGCCGACCCCGCGGTCCCCGACCCGGGCGGCCGCGCGGTCCTCGTCCCGCCCTCCGGCTTCGCGGCCGGCATCGCCGCCGAACGCGAACGGCGCCTCGGCCTGCCCTGGGCCCCCGCGAACGCCCTCGCCGCGGACGCCGTGACCGCCGCGCAGCGGCTCGGCGACGCCGACTGCGACGAGCTGCACCTGCTCGGCATCGACGTCTTCCGCGCCGAGCGCGACGGCTACCGGCTGGTCTCCGCGCGCACCCTCTCCCGCGAGCCCGAGCTGCGCCAGCTCAGCGTGCGGCGGCTGATGACGATGCTCCGGCTCACCCTGCAGCGGCAGGCGCAGACGCTGGTCTTCGAACCCCACACCCCGCAGCTGCGCGACGAACTGCGCGGCGCCGTCGTGCAGCTGCTGCGCGGCCTGTACCGGGCCGGGGCCTTCGCCGGCGACACCGAGGACGAGGCCTTCTTCGTACGCTGCGACGAGGAGCTCAACGCCGTCCGCTCGCAGGGGCTGGGACGGCTCGTCGCCGAGGTCGGGGTGGCACCCGCCCAGCCGCTGGAGTACCTCGTGCTGCGGATCGCGCAGTACGGCGACGGAACCGACGGCGGCGTCACCGCCGTCGAGGCGAGGTGAGCCGCCGTGCCCGGCCGCAGCCCCGAACTCGTCCAGACCTTCCGGTTCCGGATCCGGCTCACCCGCAGCGCCGCCCCCGGCCGCACCGCCCTTCCGCCGCCCGACCTGCCCCGCCCGCTGTCCGAGTCCGCCGCGGCCCCCGGCCCGGCCGCAGCCCCCGCCGCCCCCACAGCGACCGGCGGCGCCGGCCCCGACCGGCTGGGCGACGGCGGCTTCCAGGAGTGTGCCGGGCTCGGCCTGGAGGCCGACCTGCGCGAGTACGCCGAGGGCGGCGCCAACGGCGGCGTGGTGCGCCGGGTCGGCCGGGTCAGGCTCCAGCCGATCGTCCTCAAACGCGGCATGTTCCTCGCCGGAGGCGGGAGCGCCGACACCGCCCTGTGGGACTGGCTGCACGGCATGGTCGCCGACGGGGCGCCCGTGCCCCGCTACGACGGCGACGTGGAGGTGCTCGACGCCGCCGGCGCCCGGGTGGTGGCCCGCTGGACCTTCACCCGCGGACTGCCCCTGAAGATCACCGGGCCGACGCTCAACGCCAGGACGGGGGAGATCGCCGTGGAGGAACTGCACATCGCCCACGAGGGCCTGCGCCTGGAGCGCACCCCGTGACCGCCACCGCCCACGCGACGCTGACCCGGCTGGAGGTCCTCGGCGCACCGGGCAGGGACGGCACGCCGCTGGTCCGGGAGGCCGGCCCGTCCCTGGCCGTGCAGTTCAACCCGACGAGCCTGCGCATCTCCCGTGCCAACAACGTCGACCGGGGCGGGGCGACCACGAAGTCGCAGAAGGTCCAGCACCCCGCGCAGGAGGGCTCCACCCTCAGCTTCGACCTGGAGTTCGACACCGCCGAGCAGCGCGGCGACGGCGGCCACGTCGACGTCCGCCGCTGGACCGCCCTGGTACGGCAGTTCGTCGAGCCGCCCCCGCAGAAGGCCTCCGATCCGCCGCCGCCCGTCCGCTTCGTGTGGGGGACGCTGCGCTACAACGGCATCGTCACCCAGGTCACCGAGGAGCTCGACCACTTCGCGCCCGACGGCACCCCGTTGCGGGCCAAGGTCTCCGTGGTGATCGTCGAGCAGAACTTCGCCTACCAGGCGCACGCCGAGGGCCCCGGCGCCCGGGACGGCCGGGCCGCCACCGAGGCCGGAGACCCGGGCGCGGGAGCCGCCCCCGGCACGGCCGGGACGAACCGGCCCCGGCAGGTGGTCCAGGCCCGGGACGGGGAGTCCGCCCAGCAGCTGCTCGCCCGGCTCGGGCACGACCCGGCGGCCTGGCGCGGCGCCATGAGCGGGCTCGACAGCCCCCTGGCCCTCGCGGCCGGGGCCTCCGTGCGGCTGGGCGCGGAGGTCGAGGCGGGCTTCTCCGGCGCCGCCGCGGCCGGCCTGGCGGCCGGCTTCGCGGCGGGCGCGGCGGCCACCTCGGCCGCGGCACTGGCCGCCGCCCTTGGCACGGCGGCCCCGGGCGCCGGGGGCGGTACGGCAGCCGCGGGCCCGGCCGGCGGCAGCGACCCGGCCGGCGGCGGCCCGGTCGGCGGCGGCGGTCCGGGCGGCCGCGGCGGCCCCGGCACCTCCGGCGCGGGCGCCCCCGGTACGGCCGGCCCGGCCGGCACGGAAGCCTCCGCCGGCGCGGATCCGGCCCGGGCGGGGTTCGTGCTCAGCGCCGCCGGCGGCATCGGCGCCGCCGCCGACGCGGTGGCCGCGGCCGCGGCGGACCTGGCCACCGCCCGCGCCCGGCAGTCCTTCGAGGTCCCCCCGGCCCCGCCCTACCCCCCGGCCCCGTCCGCCCCGTCCGTTTCCCCGCCCGCCCGGCCCGCGCCCCCCGCCCCCGACCCGCGCGCCACCACGTACGGCCGCGGCATCCCGCTGCGCTCGCGCGCCGACCCCGCCACCCTCGCCGAGGTCCGCGCCGGCGGCGCCCGCAGCCTCGCCGACCGGGCCCGCCCCGAGGAGCTCCCCGCCCCCGACCCGCTCGCAGCGCCCTGGGAGCGGCTGCCGCCCGACCCTCCCGCGGCCGCCTGCGCGGCAACGCGACCGTGACGCGGGCCCGACCACCCTGGGACGGACACCGCGAGGAGGCCCGCCATGAGCGTGTACATCGGAGAGCTGCACACCGACGTGGTCCCCGCGGGCAGCGGCGGCCCGCCCGCCCCCGCACCCGCCCCGGGCAGCGCGGCCGGCGGGAGGTGGGCGGCGGCCGAGCTGCACCGGGAGGCCTGCGAGCGGGCCGCCCGGCTCGCCGCGCGCATCGCCGCGGAGGGCTTCGATGACTGATGCCGCGGTCGCCGCGGTCGCGGCCGTCTCGCCCGTCTTCGAGATCGGCGGGTCCCTCGTCAAGGACCTCGCCCGTGACTGCGTCCGCCTGGAGGTGGCCGAGGGCCTCGGGGGACTGCGCACCCTGCGCGCGTACTTCCTCGCCGTCGGCCCCGGCGCGAAGGGCCCGCAGGACCGGCTGCTGCACCTCGACGGATCCACGGTCGGCCTCGGCAGCGCCCTCCAGGCCGCCCTCGGCCCGCCCACCGGCCAGCGCCGCGTCTTCGAAGGCACCGTCTCCGGCATCGAGCTCCTCCTCGGCGACGGCGAGCCGCCGCTGGTCCTCGTCCACGCCGAGGACGCACTGATGCGGCTGCGGATGACCCGCCGCATGCGCACGTACCACGACGCCACCGACGCGGACCTGGCCCGCGAGATCGCCCGCGAGCACGGCCTCGACGCCGATGCCGACGTCCCCGGCCCCCGCTACGACGTCGTGCAGCAGCTCAACCAGAGCGACCTCGCCTTCCTGCGCGAACGGGCCCGCCTGGTCCAGGCCGAACTGTGGGCCACCGGCCGCACCCTGCACTTCCGGCCCCGCGGCGGTCGCGCCGCCGCCGTCCAGACCCTGGTCTTCGGCAACCAGCTGATGTCGGTGCGGCTCGCCGCCGACCTCGCGCACCAGCGCAGCGAGGTCGTCGTCACGGGGTACGACGCCGAACGGGCCGAACCCATCGACGAGCGGGCCGGCCCCGAGGTCGTCGAGGCCGAGACGGCCGGCGGCCGCACCGGAGCCCGGCTGCTGGCCGGCGCCCTCGGCCCCGCCACCAGCCTGCGCGTACGGGAGGCCGCCCTGACCACCGAGGAGGCCGCGAGCTGGGCCCGCGCCGAAATGCTGCGCCGCGGGCGCCGGTTCGTCACCGTCGCCGGAACCACCAACGGCAGCCCCGACCTCGTCGTCGGGGGCCGGCTCACCCTCCGCTCGGTCGGCGCGCCCTTCGAGGGCGAGGGCTACCACGTCACCCGGGTCCGGCACACCTTCGACCCCGACCACGGCTTCCGCACCCGCTTCGACGCCGAACGCCCCGCCCTGAACGAGGTGGTGTGATGTCCCTGCCCGCCCCCGCGGACGGCTCCGCACCCGGATACTTCGGCGTCTACCCGGCGTTCGTCACCGACATCGTCGACACCGACCGGCTCGGCCGGATCGAGGTCCGCTTCCCCTGGCTCGGCCGCGACGGCGACCGCGACGTGCGCGCCTGGGCCACGCTCTGCTCCCCGTACGCCGACGACCGGCAGGGCCTGCTGGTGCTGCCCGAGGTCGGCAGCCAGGTCGTGGTGGCCTTCGAGGCGGGCAACCCGCGCCGCCCGTACGTCATCGGCGCCGCCTGGAACGGCCGCACGGAGCTGCCGCACCCCGCGCAGGCGGCCAACGACATCCGGCAGCTGAGGTCCCGGGCCGGCAGCCGGCTGGAGTTCGACGACACGGCCGGCGCGGCCAGGGTGCGGATCACCATGGCCTCCGGGCACGAGGTCGTCCTCGACGACGCCGCCCGGCAGGTGACGATCCGCCACAGCGGCGGCTGCGTCATCCGGTTGGGGCCCACCGCCGTACAGGTCGAGGCGAACGCCGCCGTCGAGGTCAAGGCCCCCACCGTGACCGTGAACGCCCCGCTGTCCACCTTCACCGGCCTGGTGAAGTGCGCGACGCTCGTCGCCGACCAGGCGGTGGTCTCCCCGGCCTACACCCCCGGCGCCGGGAACCTCTGGTGAGCGCCGGCGCCGGGACCGGTACGGGCGCTGCGCAGCACGGCTTCCGGATCCTCGCCCCGTGGTACGTGTGCGAGCGCGGCCGGTTCGACCGCTTCGCCCCGGCGGCGCTGAGCCCGGCGCTGCAGAAGTACGCCTCGGCCGATTTCGTCCACGCCCTGGTCGCGGACCCCCGCGACTCGCTGGCCTTCGACCCGGTCGAGGACGTGTGGTCCTGCCCGCTGCCCGTACCCCCGGAGCAGCGAGGGTCCGGCCGGGCCCGCTTCGCCACCCACCGGCTCGTGCGCACCGGGCTGCGCAAGCTCTACCAGCCCGCCCACGAGCGCTTCTACGCCGTCGTGGTCGAGCTCTTCTGCGACCGGCCCGGCTGGCCGCGGCCGCAGTCCGCCGAGGGGCTGGAGGTGGGATTCGTGATGCGCCGGCGCCAGGTGGAGGTCGACGGCCCGCCCGAGGTGCTGCGGAGGCTCGCCCGGCGGCTCGCCTCCGGCCTGCTCGCCGGTGCCGAAGCCGGTGAGGCCGGTGGCGCTGCCCGCGCCGCCCGTGCCGAGGCCGATGACGGCGCGCTGCCGTCGCTGTCGGAGGCCCGGGACGTGCTGTGGGCCAGCCTCGCCCACCGCCGGGCCTTCGAGGCCGAGAACCGCGACCTCATCGACCGGGTCGCGGTGACGACCGAGACCCAGGCCTGGATGGTCGGGCCCGCCGGCGGCCAGTGGCGCAAGGTGGGCGACCCGCCGCCCGCGGGCCGCCCCGCGGACCGGGAGCAGGAGCTGCCGATGTGGCGGCTGCCCGCCCGCTCCGGGGACTGCCCCCGGGAACCGCCGCCAGCGGAGCGCTCCCTGTGGTTCGGGGTGGTCCCGACCTCCTCCGGCGAGCACGACGACCGGGGCGCGCCCAAGCTCGACGACCGGTCCGTCTACGAGCTGCACTGCTTCGTGCGCCGCGCACCGGCCCCGGGCCACGAGCACTGTCCACCGCAGGTCTCCTGGAGCGAACCCGGCGAGCCCTTCCGGCTCGCCCCGTTCTACGACCCCGAGGGCACCAAGAACCGCCGCACCTCCATCACCCTGCCCGACCTGCGGGCCCTGGCAGCCCGGGCCGGAGAACCGCCCGGGCCCGGCGGGGTCGTGATCACCAGCCCGCCCGGCTCCCAGCTGTCCTTCGACCCGGGCGGCGGCACGCCCGGCGGCGGCTCGGTGACCGGCACGACCCCCCGCATCTGCACCTTCGCCCTCGAGATCTTCATGATCGTGGCGTACTTCCTGTTCTCCATGTTCCTGCCGATCGTGGTGTTCCTGTTCCGGCTGTGGTGGCTGCTCGCCCTGCGGTTCTGCCTGCCGCCGTCCGCCACCGCGATCGCCACGCTGAAGGCCCACTTCGACGCCGGGCGCACCCTTGCCGACATGGGCGCCGCGGAAAGGGAGGCCTTGGACGGCCTGCTGGGCGCCCGGGGGGCCACCGCCCGGCTCCAGGCCGGCGAAGGAGGCTTCCGGGAGGAGGACGGCAAGGACCTCTTCGAGGCCGTGACCCCGCCCGACCCGGCACCCGTACCCGTGCCCCCGCAGCCGCTGCCGCCGGTGGACGACCCGCTGTGCGGGAGCGGGGGGTGACCGGCCGGGCCGGGCCCGTCCCGGCGCCCGCGCCCCGGGATCCGGCGGCCAAGGCGCCGGTGCCCGGCCCGGCTCCCCTTCCCGGGGCGGCTTCCACGCGGCTGGCGGACGAACTGGCCCGGGCCCTCATGGCCCCCGCCGCCGCCGAGGTGCGCTCCGCGCGCGAGGCCGCCTCGGCGCCCGGGGTACGGACGCACCGCCGCGGGGGTGCCGGCGGCGAGGGTTCCGCCCACCGCGGCGACCGCCGGGTGCCGGGCCCGGGCCCGCAGGGCGGCCGCGTACGGGCGGAGGAGACCCCCGCGGAGAAGGCCGGCGCGGAACCCGCGGAGCACTCCGGCCCCGGCGCGGACCCCGGTGACCTCGTCACCCTGGAGCTCGCCGAACACGAGCGGTGGGCCGCCTCCTTCGGAGGCCTGGGGACGGCCGGGACCGACGCCAGGGCGCGGTACCTGCTCGAGACGGCCGGCCAGGGCGCCGCGTCCGGCGCGGCCGGCGGCGCCGTGACGGGCTTGGCGATGAGCGCGATCGGCGCCGCCGTGGGGCAGATCGCCGCCCGGCGGCTCGCCACGCTGGCGGTGTCCCGGGGCCTGTCGGCGACGCCCGTCCCGGGGTTGGGACCGGCGATCGGCGGCCTCATGGCCCTCGGCGGACTCGCCACCCGCGACTGGAGTGCGACCGGGCGCACCGTCGACCGGATCGGCACCGGGACCGGCTACGAACGGCTCGCCAACGACCTCGAGGGGCTGGCCGAACTGCTGGACGTGGCCACGGCGCTGATGGACGTGGTCGGCGGCGTCCTCGGCGGCATCGCGGTGGGCATGTGGGTGGGGGCGGTGGTGTCCGGCGGGACCCTGGCCCCGCTCGCCCTGACCCTCTCGGCGGTGGCGACGGCCATGGGCCTCGCCACGACGGCCGTCGGCCTGATCACCAACGCGACCGTGCGGCCGGTGGTCACCGCGCTGCGCGCCCTGCACGCCTTCGAGTCCCAGGCCGACCCGGCGGGGATCGAGGAGCAGGGCCGGGAGCTGTCGGCGGCGGCGGGCCAGGTCACCGGCGCGGTGGCGGGCGCCCTGGCCGCGAAGGCGGGCGCGCGGGCGGGCACGGCGGGCGGCGACCGCCTGGACCGCGGCATCACCCGGCTCCGACAGCGCGCCACCGGCGGCGCCCCCGCCCCGTCCGTCACCTCGTCCGGCGGCCCCCGCCTCCACGTGGAGATGCCGGAGGCCCCCGGCCCGGCCCCTGCACCCCACACGGCCCCGACCTCGGGCACGTCGGTCCATGCGGACCCGGCCACGACCTCCGGCGCGACCATCCACGCCGACCCGGCAACCGGGTCGGGCGGCACGACGCACACCGACCCGGGTACGGGCTCGGGGCCGACCGCCCAGGCCGACGCCGGCTCCGGTGCGGTGGTCCACGTGGACCCGGCCGCGGACACCGAAACTGCGACGCACGCCGCCCCCGCCGCAGGCACGGGCGGCGCCACCCGCGCCAACCCGGGCACCGGCGCGGCGCGGCCCGCCGCGCACGGACCGGCGCCCCTGCACGATCCCGCCGACTTCAGCGACCTCGGCCCGCTGGTGCGGAGCCTGGACGAGGATCCCGTCGTACGGGCACGTCTCACCGACGAGCGCCCCGAGCTGCCCCGGCGGGCCGTCCCCTGGACGCGCCGCGAGGCCCGGGCACATGCCAACCGGCAGGCCGCGGACCACCGGGAGGCCACCGGCATGACCGGTGATGTCGTGGAGGCCGGGCACACCGCAGCCGCACGCCACGCGGCCGAGTCGGGGATTCGGGAGCAGGACTGGAACACCCAGCAGATGCAGCCCCTGCACAGCCGCCGCGACCCGGCCCTGGCCGTCACCGTCACCCACCAGGACGGCCGGCAGAGCACCAACACCCGCCACCGTGCCCAGGAGCGGCTCATCAACGCCGCGACCGACCATTCCCGGGCCGCCGCCGAGGACGGCACGCTCGGCCCCCGCGGGCAGCTCGACGCCGCCGACCTGGTGGTCTGGCAGGCGGAGAACGTGCCGCTCGCCCAGGACAACGTCGAGCGGCTCCGCGCCGGCGGCCGCGCCCCGGCGGAGGCCGGGCCCCCGGTCGACCCCGCCACCGGCCGGGTCGTCCCCCGGAAGGCGCCGGCGCCCGCGTCTCCCGCGGGGGCCGCCCACACGGCGCCCGCGCCCCCGGCGGCCGGGTACCCCGACCACACCGCCACCCTCCCGCCCACCGAGGACCGCGCCGCGGCGATGGCGCAGTACCGGGCACAGGTGCAGGCCGACCCGGCCCGCGAGTCGGGGGTCTGGCTGGACTCCGACGGCCGGTACCACGTCATGCAGGGCGGCCCGGGCTCCGTCAACCCGCCCCCCGGGGTGTCCGGTCCGCTGCGGCTCGTCTACCACAGCCACCCCACCACCGCCGATCCGGCGATGCGGCTCCTGAACAGCCGGCCCTCGCAGGCCGGCGGGGACTTCGCCGTACTCCAGTACCAGCACGGCGAGGGGCCGAAGGGCGCCCGCACGGTCTCGGAGCTGCACTTCCCCGTGTACGCGGAGGACGGCAGCCACAGCGGCTACGGGGCCACCCGGTTCGCCTACGACCCCACCCACCCGCTGCCGCTGCACGTCAGCACCACCGTCCCCGGCGGGCGCAGCACCACCCTCCGCTACCGGGACTTCGCCGACTACCAGCGCCGCGCCCGCGTCGGGGCCGGCGGCGCCACGCCGGCGGAGCGGGCTGCGGCCTTCGCACACAGCGAGGAACGGCTGCGCACCGACCGGGCCGAGGCAGCCCGGGCCGTCGAGGGGACCGTACGCGCGCTGCGCCCGGCGCCCGGGGTGCTCGGCGTACGCGAGGGCCGCGAGCAGGGGCGGCAGGACGGCGAACGCGCAGCGGCCGCCGGCGCCGAGCCCACCCGCACCGGGCCCGCGTACACGGCCCGCACGGCCGGTCTGCGGCCCGGCGAGTCCGTGGAGATGCCGGTCAACCCGGCCTACGCAGCGCCGCCCGGCACCCGGGCCGAGCTGGCGGCCCTGCGCGAACGGATCGCCCTGGCCCGGCAGGCCCAGGGCGAACTCGCCCGGACCGAAGCCCGGATGGCGGGCCAGGCGGCCGTCCAGCGGGGCCAGGACGCCCAACTCGACCGGGCGGGCGGGGTGTCGCAGCACCTCGTCGAAGGCGGCCGGGTCCAGGCGGCCGCCACCGGTGCCACGCGCTCGGCCAACCGCGAGCAGCAGGCGACGGCCGAGGGCGCCGCCGACCGGCTGGGCCGCTCGGCGCAGCAGGCCGGCGCGGTCGCCACCCTCGTGGGAAGCCTGAAGGCCTTCCAGGGACTGGCGCACCTGTTCGGCTGTCTGCCGGGCAGTCTCGGCGACAGCGCCCGCGGGGCGCGCGCCGATGCGGCGCGCCTGATCGCCGCCCTGGGGCGGGTCGCCGAAACGGACGCCGCCCGGCAGTCGATGGAGGCCGCACGGTCGGACCTCCGGGCGGACGAGAGCCGCATCGGCACCGTCGAACGGTCCGACCGGCAGACCGCCGGCGAGCTCGACCGGGGCCGCCGCCAGGTCGAGGAGCTGCGGGCGCGCAACCAGGAGCGGCTGGGCGAGTCGGAGGCGACCGGGCAGCAGGCCCGGCAGGAACGGCGTGCAGCCGTCGGCGACGAGGTGGGGACCCGGGCCGCCCACGACGACCTGCTCGTCCGGATGCAGGCCTGGGCGGCGGAGCACCGGGCGGCCCGGGAGCGCGCCGTCGAGGCGGCCCGCGCCCGGCTTACGGCGCAGGGGTACCGGGTGCGCGAGCCACGGTAACCACCGGATCCCAGGGAACCCCCGGAGCCCCGGGTACCCCCGGAGCCCCGGGTACCCCCGGAGCCCAGGGAACCCCCGGAGCCCCGGGTACCCCCGGAGCCCCGGGCACCCCCGGGAGCCAGCCGCGGGAGCCCGAGAACCCCCGGAGCCCGAGGAACCCCCGGAGCCCCGGGAGCCTCGGGAACCCCCGGGAGCCCCGGGAGCCCCGGAGCCCCCGGGACCCGCGGGCCCCCGGAGTCCCAGGACGTACAGGAGCCACAGCAGTCACAGGAGCCACAGAAGACAGGGGAGACGCGGTGGATGCGAGAGAGCCGATGACGACGATGCCCGAGCCCTCGGCAACCGCCGCCGCCCGGCAGCAGGTTGCCGAAATGCGCGGCAGCGGCCCAGCCGAACTGGCCGAGTCCCTGGAGCAGTTGGCCATGGCGGCTATGGACGAAGGGGACGTGGGCGCGGCCGCGGCCGCCCTGGAGGAAGCCGCCGGGCTGTGGGACCGGGCGCGGGAGCCCGAGCGCCAGGGGTTCTGCCTGCTCCTGGCCGCCACCGCCCAGCGCCTGCGCGGCGACCTCGGGGCGGCCCGGCACGACCTGGAGCGGGCCGCCGCCGCGGACCTGCCCGAGGCCGTCCGCCGGGCCTTCGGCACCGAGCGGGCCGAACAGGCGCTGGCGGCAGGCGATGCGCAGGGCGCGTACGAGGCCTTCGGCGCAGCCCTCGACGCCCTGGACGGCGCCGGCCCGGACGACGCCCTGGTCCGGGCCCGGGTCCTGCAGCGCCGGGCCGCCGCCGCGCTCGCCGCGCAGCGGTGGTACGACGCGGCCGGGGACCTGATGGACGCCGAGGAGCTCCTCTTCGCCCACGGCGCCCACGACGAGGCCGAGGCGGCGGCGCTGGGCGCGGCGCTGGCCGTCGCCCACGTCGCGCCGGACACCGCGGAACGCGTGTGGGCCGCCGCCACGGCCGCGGCCCCCCGCGACGCGACGGCCGCGGTCCGGCGGGCCCTTGCCGGCGGCCGGATCGCCCTGCTCGCCGACGACCCGGCCCGGGCCCTGCGGCGGTTCGACGCGGCCCGCGGGGCCGCCCTGGACGGAGCCGACCCGATCGCCTACCTGGCCGCCGTGCAGGAGGCCGTAGGCGCCGCCGAGTTGCTCGGCGACGACGCCACCGCCTACGCCCGCCTCGCGACGGCCTGCGCCACCGTCGGCGACCTCCTCGGCCGGGAGCTCGGCCGCCGCCTGGTGCGGCCGCTGCTGGACGCGCTGCGCGAACGCCTCGGACCCCGGCGCTTCACGGCCGCCCGGGCCGCGTACGAGGAGCGCGCCGACCGCCCCGGAACCGGCGCGACGCCACCGTGACGGCCGACCCGGAGGATCGCAGCCATGAGCGTGAGCACAGGGACCAACGGGGCCGGCGGCCGGACGGCCCCGGCCGCGGCCGACGCCTGGGCCGGGACCGGGATCCGCTTCCCGCTGCGCCCGCAGGCCGGCCCCGGCGGCGCAGACGCCCCGTACGACCCCGCCGCCGGGAACGGCCCCGACGGCGCACCCCGCCCCGGCGCCCGCCTCGGCTGGGTGTCGGGCGCGGACGCGATCCGCCAGTCCGTGGAGACCGTCCTCGACACCGAGCCCGGCGAGCGCGTCATGCGCCCCGCCTTCGGCTGCGCCCTGCGCCGCCACCTCATGGCCCCCAACACCGCCGCCACCCGGACCGCCATCGCCGCCGAGATCGGCGAGGCGCTCACCGCATGGGAGCCCCGGATCAGGGTGACCGAGGTCGGCGTGACCCCCGGAGAGGAGCCGGCCCTGGTGTGGATCGACATCTCCTACGTACGGCTGCTGGACCTGCGGGCCGACAACCTCGTCTACCCCTTCTACCTGCGATAGGGGCCGGGTGACGACCGCATGCCGCTGATCGGGCCCATCCTCGACGACCGCACCTTCGCCCAGCTCCGCGACGAACTCGTCCGCCGGATCCCCGTCTACGCCCCCGAATGGACCGACCACAACGCCGGCGACCCCGGCATCGCCCTGCTCGAACTCTTCGCCTACCTGGGCGAGTCCCTGCTCTTCCGCTTCAACCAGATCCCCGACGCCACCAAGGCCGCCTTCCTCCGGCTGCTCGGCGTACGCCCCCGCCCCGCCCTCACCGCCCGCACCCTCCTCGTCCTGGACACCGACCGACCCGAGGGCGTGCAGGTGCTGCCCGGCACGGAGGCCCGGGCCGGTGCCGTCCCCTTCGAAACCGGCCAGGAGACCGTCGCCTGGCCGCTGGAGGTCCTCGCCGCCGGCAAGACCCCCGCCGCCCCCGCCCCGCCCGGCAGCACCGAGGCCCGGCGCCGCGAGAACGTCGTCCAGACCCTCCCCAAGGCCGACCGCGACCGCATCGCCGCCGGCGCCCCGCTCTCCTTCCACCTCACCACCCGGGTCCCCGCCGACCCGCTCGACCCCGAGCAGCCGCCCCTCGACGTCAGCACCACCCTCGACCAGAGCCTGTGGATCGCGCTGCTCGCCAAGAGGACCACCGACCCCCGCCGCCTGTCCGGCCAGACCCTCTTCCTCGGCGTCGTCCCCGACGAGCAACTGCCCCGCCCCCACGACCTGCGCGCCCGCGACCCCCACGACCCGACCAGGGTGCGCGCCGGCGAACTGCTCACCGCACCGCCCGGCTTCCTGTGGGAGCTGTGGAACGGTCCGGCCGCCCGCACCCCGTTCACCCCGCTCGCCGTGCTCGGCGACACCACCCGCGGACTCACCACCGCCGGCGTGGTCAGCGTCGCCCTGCCCGCCGCCCTCCCCGAGCCGCCCCCGTCCCGGCCGCCCGCCGGCGGGGGCCTCGACCGGCCGCCCGTGCTCGACGACGAGGCGACCGCCGCCCGCGTCCTGTTCTGGCTTCGCGTGCGCCGCCCCGCCGGCGAGAACGACGCCATCCACCGCATCCGCTGGGTCGGCGTCAACGCCGTCGGCGCCGTCCAGGCCCGCACCGCGGCCCCCGAACTCCTCGGCACCGGCACCGGCGACGCCGGCCAGGCCTACCGCCTCACCCAGCGCCCCGTCCTCCCCGGCAGCGTCCGCCTCGAAGTGGAGGAGGCCGACGGCTGGCGGCCCTGGACCGAGGCCGAGGACCTCGCCGCCGACGGCCCCCTCGACCGGCACTACACCCTCGACGCCGACGCCGGGCTCGTCCGCTTCGGCAGCCGCGGACGCCTCCCGCAGATCGGCGAGCGCATCCGCGTCCTGTCCTACCGCCACGGCGGCGGCTCCGCCGGCAACGTCCCGGCGGGCGCCGTCACCGCGCTGACCGGGGTCGCCGGCGTCAAGGCGGTGAACCCGCTCCCCGCGGCCGGCGGCGCCGACCCCGCCTCCCTCGCCGACGCCCTCGACGCCCTGCCCGCCGAGGTGCACCGCCGCGACCGGGCCGTGACCGCCGACGACTACCGCGCCCTCGCCCTCGAAGTCCCCGGCGTACGGCGCGCCGAGGCCCTGCCGCTGCTCCACCCCGACACCCCGGCCGTGCCCGCCGCCGGCGTGGTCAGCGTCCTGGTCTTCCCCGCCGAGGACCTGCGCGACCCGGGCGCCCCGCTGCCCGACCTCGCGCTGCTGCGGCAGGTGGCCGCACACCTCGTGCCGCGGCGCCCGGTCACCGCCGAGCTGTACGTCATCCCGCCCACCTACGTCGACCTCGCCGTCTCCGTCGGGATCCGGACCCGCGAGGGCTACCAGCCCGACGCCGTGCGCCGCTGGACCGAGCTGATCCTGCGCCAGTACCTCGCCCCGCTCCCGCCGTACGGGCCCGACGGCGCGGGCTGGCCGCTCGGCCGGGCCGTGCGGCGAGCCGAGCTCGAAGCGGTCGCCGTACAGGTCGAGGGGCTGGAGTACCTGGAGGGCGAACTCCTGCTCGCCCGGCGCTCCGGCCCGGGCTGGACCCCGCAGCCGCTCGTCCCGCTCGAAGCGTGGGAGGTGCCCCGCCTGAGCGCGGTCACCGTCGTCACCGGCAGCCCGCCGCCCGCCGGCTCCGGATACGGCTCCCCGCCACCGCCCCCCGGCGACCCCGTGGTCGTCCCGCTCCCCGCGGAGGTGTGCTGATGCACGGCGACCGCACGACCGCCCTGCTCGCCGACCCGGACCAGTGGCTGCGCTGCCGCCACGAGTCCACCGCCCTCCTGGACGGCGGCGGCGTCCAACTCGCCTGGGAGCCGGAGCCGGAGCCGGAGCCGGAGTCCGAGCGCGACCCCGGCCCCGGCCCGGAGCCCGGGGCCGGCGCCGCCGCCGGGGTCGGAGCGGGAGCCGGAGCCGGAGCCGGGCCGACAGCGGCAGCCGGCGCGACCGCCGGTGCGGCCGCCGGCCACGGCCCCGCCGGGTTGGCCTTCGACCGCTGGGGCCGCGCCTACCGCTCCCACCCGCGCGACGGCCGCGTCGACGTCCTCCCGCCCGACGGCACGGGCACCCCGGCGGCCGGACCGCCGCGGCCCGGCACGCTCTGTGTCCCGCGCGGCCTCGCCGTGGACGCCGGACAGCGCCTCCACATCGCCGAATCCGGCGCAGGCTGCGTGCACGTCGTCGACCTGTGGGGCGAGCGGCTGCTGCGGCGCGTCCCCGTCCGCACCCCGGCCCACCCCCACCGCCGGCCCCTCGACCTCACCGCCCACTGCGGCGCGGTCGCCGTGCTCGCCACCCGGCCGGCCGGACTCCTCCTGATCCACGGCCGCCGCGGGCCCCAGCGCGGGCCCGCCCTGCACCGGCCGCCCGGCGCCGAGAAGCTGCGCCCCACCCGCATCGCCGACCACGCCGGCCTGCTCCACGTCCTGTGGACCGGGCCCGTCGGCGGCCGCGCCGTCGCCGCCCGGGCCGACGGCACCCTCCCGCTCACCGTCGAGGGGGGCACCGACCTCTGCCTCACCCCCGACGGCGCCCTCGTCGTCGCCCGCGGCCCCGGCCGCCCCTTCCGCCGCTTCCGCCCCGACGGCACCTCCTGGTCCGAGATCGAACCCCTGTACGCCCCCGGCTACGACGGAGGCGCCCTCACCGTCGACCCCGACGGCCGCATCGCCTTCACCACCGCCGACGGCACCGGCCGCACCGCCGGCCCCGCCGCCCGCTACACCCCCGCCGGCACCGTCCTGTGCTACCGGCTCGACGCCGGCGAGTACCGCACCCGCTGGGGCCGCCTCTTCCTCGACGCGTGCATCCCGCCCGGCACCGAGGTCAAGGCCGCCTTCCTGACCGACGACGAGGACACCGTCCCCGACCCGCTGCCCTGGCAGCCGCCCGTCCGCGGCCCCCGCGCCGTACGCCGCCCCGACCTCACCCCGCCCCTGCCCTCCGCCGCCGCCCGGGCCGCCCGGCTCGCCGCCCCCGCCCCGCTGTTCCGCCGGCCCACCGGACGCGAACTGCCCTGGACCCAGATCGACCCCGACGACGGCTTCGAGACGTACGAGGCCCCCGTCCAGGCCCCGCCCGGCCGCTACCTGTGGATCGTGCTCCGCCTCACCGGCACCCTCCGCGTCACCCCGCGCATACGCGCCCTGCGGGTGGAGCGGCCCGGCCACCGGCTGGCCGCGGCCCTGCCCCGTGCCTGGAGCCGGGACGAGGCCGACGCCGCCTTCCTCCAGCGCTTCCTCGCCCCCGCCGAAGGCCTCCTGCACGAACTGGACTCCCGCGCCGCCCTGCGCACCCTGCTCCTCGACCCCCGGACCACCCCGCAGGAGGCCCTCGGCTGGCTCGCCGGCCTCCTCGGCCTGGCCCTGGACCGGCGCTGGCCCGTGCCCGCCCGCCGCGCCCTGATCGCCCAGGCGTACGACCTCTTCCGCATCCGCGGCACCGCGGCCTGCCTCGAACGGATCCTGCGGCTCTACCTGCCCGTGCCCGTGTCGGTGGTGGAGCACTGGCGGCTGCGCGGCCTCGGCGGAGCCGTGCTCGGCACCGCACCCGGCGGGCCGCCCGCCCCCGCCGTCGGCGGCGCCGCCCGCACCTCCGGGGCGCTCGGCCGGTTCACCGTCGGCGGCACCCGGCCCGGCGAGGACGGCTACACCGCCACCGCGCACCGGTTCAGCGTGCTGATCGCCGCCGCACCGAGCCCCGCCCAACTCGACGTCGTCCGCGCCGTCGTGGAGGCCCACAAGCCGGCCCACACCCGCGTCGACATCTGCCCGCTCGGCGCCGGCATGCGCATCGGCCGCGCCCTGCACCTCGGGCTGACCTCCGTCGTCGGCCCCGGCGCGGCCTGGGCCCCTGCGGTGGTCGGCCGCACCGCGGTCGGCACCGACGGGATCGTCGGCGTGCCCGCGGCCGGCTCCCGCGTCGGTGAGAGCACCATCGCCGGGGCGGTGCGCGTCGGATGACCGCCTCGACGGCCGCCACCGCCGGCCCCCTTGCCGCCCCCGGCCTCGTCGTCGGCCGGCTCTCGGCCACCCTGCGCCACGGGCCGGGCCGCCCGCCGCCCGCCGCTGACCCCTTGCGCGGTCCCCTGCTCCACGCCGTGGGCGGCCGGCTGGAGTCGGCCCTGCGCGCCCTCGCCCTGCCGCCGGGCCGCTGGTGCGTGGCGCGGCTCGACCTGACCCTGCCCCTCGACCTGGACCGCCCCGAGCGGGCCCTCGCCGACGACTGGTCGCGGGCCGTCGCCGCCGCGATCGAGCGCACCGTACGCGAGGGCGCCGCGGGCGGGGGCCCGGCCGCTGCCGTCCACTACCGCCATGACGCCGACCTGCTCGCCGACGCCGTCGCCGGGCTCGCCACCGGACGCCTCGAACGGCTGTGGGCCTGGCGGCAGACGGGCCTGCTGCACCCCGGGGACCCGGCCCCGCAGACCTCCCCCGGCGAGGCCGCCCTCGCCGTCCTCGCCCGCCACCCGCAGCAGGCCGCCGCGGCCGTGCTCCGCGCCGCCGAGCAGTGCGGCGCCGCCGCCCTGCACCGGGCCTGGGGCCGGCACGGCTGGCAGCGCCTCGCGGCCCTCGCCGGCGGCGCAGGGCCCGCATCCGGCAGCGCGGCCCCCGGTTCCGCGGGCACCGAGCCGCGCGCTGCGGACAGCAGGGCGCGCGCCCACGCCCTGCTCGCCGGCTCACGGCTCGCCGCCCTGCTGCGGGACAGCCGGCTGCGCCCCGCCGAAGAGACCGCCGCCGCCTGGGCCGTCCTGATCCTCGCCGAGACCGACCCGGCCGCCCTGCACCGGCCGGGCCTGCACCGCCTGCTCACCGAGGCCCTGAGCGCCCCGGACCCGTCCGAGCCCGCGCTGCCGCCCCCCGGCCCGCAGGGCCCTGCGGGCCGGCGGCGGGAGGCGGCCGGCGCCCCGGGAGCCGTCGCGCCGGGCCCCCGCGCCGCCGCGGACGAGGACGGCCCCGCCGCCCCCGCCCGGCAGCCGTCCGCACACGCACCCCGCCGGCCGGCCGCAGCACCCTCCGGCCCCGCGCCCGACCCGGGCCCCGCCCTCGTACCCGTACCCGTACCTGTACCCGACCCGCCGGACGGTGCCCCGACCGACTGGGCCGGCCTGCTGTTCCTCCTCGCCACCGCGGCCGACGCCGGCCTCCCGGACCGGGCCCTGGACGAACCGGCCCTCGGCGCACGGCCGCTGCCCTGGGTCCTGCACGCCACGGCCCGCACCCTCCTCCCCGCCGCAGACCCCGACGACCCGGCCCTCCTCGCCCTCGCGGGCACGGCCCCCGCCCGAGCGGCCCCGCTGCTGGCCGCCGCCCCGCCCACCCCGCGGGAACGGCCCTGCCTCGACGCCCTCGCCGCGGCCTGGGCCCGGGCCACGGCCGCCCGCATGGCCGAGCCGGCCGACCCCCACCGCCTCGTCGCAGCCGTGGCGCGGCGGCGGGGCCGGATCCTGGCCGAGCCCGGCTGGATCGAGGTGGTGCTCCCCGGTGCCGATGCCGACGTGGCGGTGCGCCGGGCCGGGCTCGACCTCGACCCGGGGTGGGTCGGCTGGCTCGGTGCCGTCGTGAGGTTCCGCTATGTCTGAGCGCACCAGCCTCGCCCTGTCGGCCCGCGCCGCCGCCGTGGCCGTGCGGGTCGCCGACCTGCTGGACTCCCTGTGCAGCGAGGAGGCGGGCGCCGAGCCCGCCGCCTTCCTGCGCGACTGGGCCGCCACCGCCGTACGCCGGGCCCGGCCCGGCCCCGGCGGCCCGCCCCCGTCCGTCACCCCGCTCGACCGGCTGGTGCGCCGCTACGGGCTCGGGGTCCTGGAGACCGAACTCGTCCTGTTCGCCGGGCTGCCCGAGGAGCACGAGGGCCTCGCCCGCACGTTCCGCACCATGAGCCCCACCGGGGCCCCGCACCCCGGCGTCGGCCTGGCCGCCCTGCTGGCCGAGCGCGGCGGCGTACGGGCGCCCGCCGCGGACCGGGCCGCCCTGCGCCGGCTGCTCCACGAGGGCCCGGCCGTACGGTCCGGGGTGCTCGCCCTCACCGGCGAGGGCCCCTTCCACGAGCGCTCCCTGACCCTCGCCGACCAGCTGTGGGAGGCCCTGCACGGCTGCCCCGCCCGCCCGGCCGCCCTGGAGGAGGCCGACCCCGGCCCGCCCGTCCCGGGACTCGACGGCTGGCTCGCCCTGCCCGAGAGCGCCCGGGCCGTGGCCGCCCTCCGCTCCCGCGAGCCCAGGGTCCTGCTCGTCGGCGCCCGCGACGAGACCGTCGGCCTCAGCCGCTGCACCGCCCTGGCCGACGCCGCAGGGCTCGGGCTGTTCGCCGCCCGGGCCCGCCCCGACGACGCGCGCGCCCTGGGCCTGCTCGGCCTGCACGCCGCCGTGCGCGGCGCGGTCCCGCTGCTGGTGGTGCCCGCCCCGCCGCCCGGCGCCGCCGCCCCGCTCACCCCGGCGGCCGACCGCATCCGCGGCCCGCTCCTGGTCTGCGCCGCGCCCGGCACCGTACGCCCCGCCCCGCAGCGGCCGGTCCTCACCGTGCCCGTCGGCCCGGTCGGGGTGGCCGACCGGCGCCGGGCCTGGCGGGCCGCCCTGCCCGAAGCCCCCGACGCGGCCCCCGAGCTGGCGGCCCGTAACCCCCTGGACCCGGCCCTCACCGCCCAGGTCGCCCTCGACGTACGCAGCCGCGCCGCCCTCTCCCGGGACGGCGGGCCGGACGGCGGGGCGGTGGCCGACGTCTCCGAGGCCATCCGCGCCCGGGCCGGCGCCCTGCTGCCCCCGGGCGTGGACCTCGTCGGCCCGCAGGCCCGCTGGCCGCGCCTGGTCCTCGCCCCGGAGGCCGACGGGCAGCTCCGCGACGCGGTGGCCCGGCTGCGCCACCAGGCGCTGGTCCTGGACGACTGGCGGCTGCGCGAGGCCGCCCGGGCCGCCCGCGGGGTACGGCTGCTGCTGACCGGGCCGCCCGGCACCGGCAAGTCCCTGGCCGCGGAGGTCCTCGCCACCGAGGCGGGCCGGGACCTGCTCGTCGTCGACGGCTCCGAGCTGGTGTCGAAGTACATCGGCGAGACGGAGAAGAACCTCGCCGCCTGCTTCGAGGCGGCCGAGCGCACCCAGGCGGTGTTCCTGCTGGACGAGGCCGACGCCCTGTTCGGCACCCGCACGGAGATCTCCGAGGCGAACGACCGGTTCGCGAACATGGAGACCGCCTACCTGCTCCAGCGGCTGGACCGCTTCGACGGGCTCGCCGTCCTGACCACCAACCTGCGGCAGAACATCGACGCCGCGTTCATCCGCCGCATGGACTTCGTCGTGGAGTTCCCGCTGCCCGACGAGGCGGGCCGGCACCGCATGTGGGAGCTGCACCTGCCCCGCGCCCTGCGGCACGCCGACGTGGACCCGGCGGCCCTCGCCCGGCACTACCCGGTGCCCGGCGGCTGGATCCGCAACGCCGCGATCGGGGCGGCGTTCCGGGCGGCGGACGAGGCGGGCCCCGTGCGCCAGCGCCACCTGGTCGACGCCGTGCGCCGCGAGTACGGCAAGGCGGGCCGGCCCTTCCCCGGCGAGCCGCCCGCGTCCGGCGGCCCCGGCGCCGACGACCGGGCCGCCCGGGCCCTGGCCGCCGCACCCGTCCCGGCCGCCGCGGAGGTCCCGGGCGCGGCGCACCCCGCGGCCGCCGCGGCCCCAGGGGCCGCGCCGTCCGCCGCCCCCTTCGCGCTCGACAGGCGTACCCGGAAGGAGACCCCATGACCGCGCTCGGCACCGGCGGGCCCGGCGGCACCGGCGGCACCACCCCGTGCGGCTGCGGCTGCGGCGGCGCGCCCGCCCCCGACCTGCCCACCGGCCCCACCGGCCCCACCGGCTCCTGCGGGGGCGGTCCCTGCGGCGCGGAGGAGCTGCCCGCGCACCCGTTCCTCGCGCTGCGGGTGGCGTACGGGATGCTGCTCGGCGAGGACGACTTCCGCGTCCTGATGGGCAATCCGCGCGGCAAGCTGATGCTGCACCAGGCCTGGCAGCACGGCCCCGGAGTGGTCTGGGGCCTGGGGCTCGCCCGGACCGGCGACGAGCTCGCCGTCCTGCCCGGGCTCGCCGTGGACGCCCTCGGCCGCGAAGTGAACCTGGAGGCCCGCTGGTGCCTGTCCCTGGCCCGGTGGGCGAAGGACTGGGCCGAGGAGCACCCGCCGCAGGCCTCCGCACTGCCGGCCCCGCGCACGGCAGCCGGCGCGGCGGCGCCCGCGGACGCGGAGCCCGCCCCGCCCCTGCGCCGGACCGCCGAGGCCTGGATCGTCGCCGAGTTCGCCTCCTGCCCCGACCGGCCGGTGCCCGCGCTGGCCGACCCGTGCGACGTGACCCGCCGTCACGACGACTGGTCGCGCCACGTCGAGACCGCCCGGATCGCCCTGCGCTCGCGGCCGCCCGAGCCCTGGCGCCCCTATCACCGCGTACGGGTCCTGCTCGGCCTGGAGGAGGCCCGGCCGGGCGATCCGGCCGGCCGGGAGGCCCTGGCGGAGGCCGCCGCCGTCGCCCGGGAGCCCGCCCACCGGCGCGCCCCCGCGCTGCTCGCCGCGTTCCGCCGGCTCGCCGCCCGGGACGCCACCGCGCAGGCACCGCAGTGCGCGGAGGGCGACGCCTGCCCGCCGCGCGCGCCCGTGCCGGAGGAGCGGGGCGCCGTCCTCCTCGCCCGCCTGACCGTCGCACTCACCGAGTACGACGGCTGCGTACGGGTCGAGGGCGTCGACGTCGACCCCGACGTGCGGACCGCGCTCCTGCCCGCCACCACCTTGCAGGACCTGCTCTGCGGCCTGGCCCCCGGCCTCCTCGGCGTCGCCGCCGAGACCGATGCGGGAGGCCCGCGGCTCCTGCGCGACTCCCTCGCCTGGAGCCGCGAGCACACCGTGCTGACCTTCGAGGTCACCGCGCCGCTCGCCCCGGGCTGCGCCGAGCCGGAAGGCATCGAGATCACCTCGCTCTCCGACGGCGGCCGCGGCTGGGCCGCCGAAGAGGTCGCGCAGATCGGCATCTCGGCCGACGGCCTCCGGGTCCGGGTCGACCTCGACCAGCGGCCCGCCTACGAGACCGTGCGCATCCGCATCCGCGGCACCGGCCCCAAACCCCTGTACGGCAACGCCCCGCGCGCCCCCTTCGCGGGGGCGGTCGGCGGGCCGCCGGGCACCCTCGACGAGGGCCACGACGCCGTCGTCACCGTCCATTTGCCGCGGTCGGCGGCCTCCGGGAGGACCGACGCATGACGACCACCGAAGGAAGCGCCGCCCCAGCCGCAGGGCCCGCGTCCACGGCCCCGGCGTCCACGGCCCCGGCGCCCACGGCCCCGGCGCCCACGGCCCCGGCGCCCACGGCCCCCGCGTCGACGGCCGCCGCGCCCGCCGCACCGCCCTCGGCGACCGCCGACGGCGGGATCGACCGGCTCAACGCCTTCGACGGCCTCTTCCTGCGCGCCGAACACCTCACCCGCATCCAGGACTACGCCCGCGAACTCGCCCTCGCCGTGGGCGCCGCGGCCGGCCCCGGCGTGGCCGAGGGCTACGAGGTCAGCGTCCGGGCCGGCGTGCTGCGGGTCGGCGCGGGCCTGGCCGTCTCCGCCGAGGGCCGCCCGCTGCGCTCCGACCGCCTGGTCACCCTGCCCCTCGCCGGCCTCGTCCCCGGCCCCGACGGGTTCTGGTGGGTCGAGGCGGTGCCCGCCGCGCGCGAGTACGGCGAGGCCCCGGTCCAGGGCGTCTCCTGCGACGACCCCTGCTCCGGGACCGCCGCGACCCGGCACCCGTACACCGCGGAGGGCGTGCGGATCCGGCTGACGGAGGACCGCGAGCGGGGCCTGGACGCCCAACTCCCGGCCGCCCGCCGCAACTACCTCGCCTCCCGGATCTTCCGCGCCGAGCGCACCGAGCACTCCGCCTGGCCGTACGGCACCGCAGGCGGCGGCGCCGGAACCGGCACCGGCCCGGGCGGCGCCCCCGCCCTCCCGGCGGACTGGGACCCGCCGCCGGCGGCCCCGAGCCGCTCCCAGGCCGTCCGCCTCGCCGTGCTGCTGCGGGTCCCCGGCACGGCCGAGACCTTCGAGGCCGACACCTGGACCGCCCGCCGCGACCGCGGCGCGCCGCCGCCGGACCGGTACTGGCAGTCACGGCTCGGCATGCGCCCCCGGGACGTCTTCACCGCCCAGATCCTCCAGTTCCAGACCCAGCTGGCGCAGGTGCTCGCCGCGCAGGAGGCGCCCCGCACCGACCTGGGGCCGTTGCTGGAGCAGCTCGCGCTCCTCGGCGGGCCGCAGTTCCTGAAGTCCCACACCAAGGACCAGCTCGGCCGCGAGGTGGCCCGGATCGTCGCCGGCCTCGCCGAGGGCGCGCCGACCGCCCCGGCCGCGCCCCGGGGCCCGTACTCCATCGCGGAGCTCGGCCTCGTGGAGCTGCCGCCGGCCGGCTACCTGCCGCTACCGCCGGCGGCGCCGCCGGAGGATCCGCCGGAGGACCGCGACGGCCCGCAGCCGGAGGACCGGGACGGCCCCCGGGACGCGCAGGGCGGCCCCTGGGACCGGGTCCGGACCCTGCTCGGGCCGCACGTGGACCTGGCCTACTGCCGGGCCGGGCTCGCCGACGTGGCCGACGCCGTCGAGGAGGCCCGCAACCGGGACCGGATCAGGCTGGACCGGCCGGACGCCGTGGACGTCCTGCTGCCCGTCGACGAGGCGGGGGAACAGGCCGCCGACTGGGTCGCGTTCGTCCGCAGCAGGCGCCGCTCCTGCCACAGCCCGGGCAGCACCGCCCGGGGCCGCACGGACACCCCGGGAGCAGATCGAGAAGGGTGAACTGTAGCACTCGGTGACTGATCGGTGACGCATTGCGCATAGAGTGAGCGGTCGGACTTCTCTGAGGAGGACCGCCTATGTACCAGCAGTTCCTCGAGTCGCCGGTCCGGGTCCCCGGGCCCGGAGCGGGTGAGGCGCCGACCATCCATCTCCTCGGCGGCCCGCGCGTCGTCCACCAGGGGAGATGGCTGGACGTCCCGGAGGGGGGCAAGCGGCTGCTCGCGTTCGTGGCGCTGAACGGCGGACGCGTCGAACGGCGGCACGCCGCGGGCACGCTGTGGCCCTCCGGGGACGACCTGAGGGCGGCGGGGAACCTGCGGTCCGCACTGTGGCGGCTGAAGGCCGCCGGCATCGACCTGCTCGACTCCGACAAGTGCTCGCTCTCCGTCCGCGAGCACACGGTGGTCGACCTGTACGTGCTGTACGGCTGGGCCGGCCGGCTCATCAACGGCACCGCCACCACCCAGGACCTCTCGGGGCTGAAGTGGCGCGCCGACGCCCTGGACCTGCTGCCCGGCTGGTACGACGACTGGGTGCTGCTGGAGCGCGAGCGGGTCCGCCAGCGCCTGCTGCACGCCCTGGAGGCGCTCAGCCGCGAACTGGCGCGCGCCGGGCGGTACGCCGAGGCGGTCGAGTCCGCGCTCGTCGCGGTCAGCGCCGAACCGCTGCGCGAGAGCGCCCAGCGGGCCCTGATCCAGGCGCACTTGGCCGAGGGGAACCTCGTCGAGGCCATGCGCACCTACGACACCTACCGCGACCTCGTCAAGCGGGAGCTCGGAGTGGAGCCCGGCCGCGAACTCTCCTCCCTCATACGCGACTTCTGCCGCACCGCAACCCGGTCCCGCGAGGTCCTGGCCGCCCGGGTGCGACACGCCTGATCCCGGGCCAAGCTGGGGGCATGAGCGACGACCCACAGGGCGGGACCGGCACGGAGCTGCGCCTGGCCCTCGCGATGCGGGGCGGCGTCAGCCTCGCCGTGTGGATGGGCGGGGCCTGTTGCGAAACGGCGGCGCTCCGGTCGGCGGCGCCGGGGCCGCCGGCCGCCACCGCGCCCGAGGCGGCGGAGGAGGAGGCGCCGGCGGGCGAAGCCCCGGTGCACGGGCCCGAGCCCGCCCCGGGGCGGGACGTCTACCGGGGCCTGCTGGCGGCGTGCGGCTACGACCGCGTCGAGGTCGACGTCCTGGTCGGCACCAGCGCCGGCGGGCTCAACGGCGTCCTGATGGCCTGCCACCTCGTGTACGGGATGCCCTTCGGCGAAGGGGTGCGCAACCTGTGGCTGCGCCTGGGCGACCTCGAAGGACTGCTGCGCCGCTCGACCCCCTTCCACGTACCGGCCTCCCTGATGCGCGGGGACGGGGTCTTCTACAAGGAGCTGCGCTCCTCCCTCGGCGAGCTCGTCAACCAGGCCCCGCCCGCCTGGCGGCCGCCTGCTTCGCTGCGGCTGATCCTGACCGCGACCCGCCTGCGGCCCCGCCGCGACTGGGTGCGCCCCCGGCTCGGCCGGCCGCAGCTCGTCGGGCGGTCCGACGCCTACTTCCGCTTCCGCCACCGCGGGGCGCTCACCGACTTCCCCGACGACGTCACGGGCGCCGCGCGCGACGAGGCCCTCACCCGTCTGGCCTACGCCGCGCGCACCACCTCCTCCTTCCCCGGCGCCTTCGAGCCCGGCCAGGTGTACGTCGCCACCGGGGCCCAGAGCCTCACCGACCCCCCGCGGGTGGACATGCGGGGCGTCAGCAGCGAGACCGGCTACCCGGACGAGGACCCGGACGGCTGCGTCGAGCTCATGGACGGCGGCCTGCTGGACAACATCCCCGTCGCCTGGGCCGTACGGGCCATCGCCGGGGCCCCGGTGACCCGCAGGGCCGACCGGTGGCTGCTGTTCCTGCAGCCCGTGCCGCCGTTCCCGCCGCCCGCCGCGCCGCCGCAGGCCAGGCGGCGCGTGACCCGGCTCGTGCGGACGGCCGTGCAGTCCCTCGCCGTCAAGACCGGATCGGAGTCCCTGCGCGACGACGCCCTCGCGCTCCAGGCCGCGGACGCCGCGGCCCATCAGCGGCAGAGCGCCACGGGGGCGCTGCCGCTGACCCTCGACGCCCTGGAGGGCATGGTCCCGAGCCGGCTGGAGATGTACGCGAGCACGGTCGGCGGCGCGGAGGCCACCCGGCTGATCCGGCTGCTGGAGGACCCGGCGGACGTGACCGGCCCGGACGCGCTGCCGCTCCCGGCCGGCCCGGGCCCGCTGGAGCCGCTGGACGAGAGCGGCGAGGGCTCCGTCACGCTGTTCCGGCGGCTGCGGGCGGCCTCGGCGGCCCTGGTGCTCCCCGCCGGGGGCGGGCACCTGCCGGAGCCGGGGTGCTCCCCGCTGCCGCTGGCCCGTACGGTCCGGCTGCTCCTGGACTGGGTGCGGGCCTGGGAGGCCGGGCGGGAGGGGGCCGGGCCGGAGGGGGCCGCGCCGGACGAGGGGGAGCGGTACGCCGGGGGGCCGGGGGCCGCGCCGGCCGCCGGTCCGGTCGCCGAGGAGCTGCGCCGGCGGCTGCACGCCTTCCGGTTCGCCGTCGCCGTCCTCATCGCCGCCCGGGACCGCCTGCTCCTGCAGGCCTACCGCGACGCCCTGGCCCGGCGCATCCTGCCCGAGGACGCCACCGGGCCGTACGTCGCGGCCACCCTGCGGCTGGCGGCGCTGATGCCCGCGCTCCCGCCGCCGGGCGCGGACCCGCGGCAGTGGGAGACCTGGGCGGTCAACCTCGCCCAGGCGGCGACCGCCGGGACGCCGCCGCCCCCGCCGGCCGCCGGGCCGCCCGAGGCCGCGTACGCGCAGCTGTGGCTGCGGCTGGCCGAAGCGGCCGCGGACGTCGGCACGCGGCTCCCCGCCGGAATCGCCGGCTTCGAGGCCCTCCACGAGGCCGCGTCGCAGGGCGCGCTGCCGATGGCCGACGCCCTGGCCCGGGCCGAGGTGCTGCTCGGCCCGCTGCGCCCGAACCCGCTCGCCGAGGCCGCCGACATCGCCTTCCACACCGTCTCGGCGGCCAACACCGGCTGGGCCACCGACACCGTCCTGCCGCAGGTGGACCGCAATTCCCCGAAGGCGCTGGTCCGCGCCAAGCTCAGCGGCAACCAGCTCAACAACTTCGCCGCGTTCCTCAGCGCCCGCTGGCGATGAGCGACTGGACCTGGGGCCGGCTCGACGGGGCCGCCTCCCTCGTCTCCGTCGTCGCCACCGACGAGCGCCTGCAGCGCTCGTTCGGCGGCATCGAGGACCCCACCGCCCTCGCCCGGGCCGTCGCGGAGGCCACCGGGCTCGGCGAGGCGTTCGTCGAGGCCTGGGCCGCGCACGTCGTGGCGCAGGGAGATTCCGTCGCACCCTGGGACCGGGTCCGGGCCGTCCTCACCGAGCTGCGCCAGCGCGAGGTCCTCGCCGAGGAGCTGCCGCTCATCGCCGAGCTCCACGCCCGGGGCCCGCGCGGCGGCAACCGGCCGCCGCCGGTCCCGCCCGCCCCGCCCCCGCTCGCACCGGAGGCGTTCGAGGACGCCGTACGGGCCCTGCGGGCCATCGGAGCCGAGGAGGTCTCCGACCTGGTGCGACAGCGGGACCCGCGCCGGGCGGCCCTGCGCGCGGGCCTGCTGGCCTGGCCGGCTCTCCAGCCCTCCGGCAGGGGCGGAGCCCGGCTCGTCCAGGGCGTCCTCGGCGTGCTGAAGCCGCTGGTGTACCTGCCGTTCCTGTACGCCGTCCTGGCGCCCTGGCCGGCCCTGGCCGCCGCCGCGCTGATGTGGACGGGCATCGCCTTCTGCACCGGCCAGTGGTCCTCCCTGCCCGGCCACGTCCCGGTCTGCCTGTACGCCATGGCCGCCCTCGCCGCCGGCACCGGGCGGTTCCGGCCGCCCGGGCTGCGGTACGCGGCGCTCGCGTCCCTGGCCGTGCCGCCGCTGGCGCTGTGGCTGCTGCGCGGCCACCAGCCCCCGGACCTCGGCCCCGGCTGGCGGTCGCTGGTCATCGGTGCGGCCTTCGCCCTCGCCGCCGCGGGGGTGCTGGACGCCGGCACCGACCGGTGGCTGCTGTTCCCGGTGGCGGCCCTGGTCGCCGGCGGCTGGGCCGCGCTCGTCCAGTTCGGCCGGCCCGCCCTCGACAACGGCTGGTGGGGCGCACTCATGCTCTACGCCGTCCTCTTCTGGGTGACGTTCGTCCTGCCCTGGCTGTATCCACGGGCGGCGCCGCGGCCGACCCGGCGCCCGGGCACTCAGCCCCCCGCCGACCGCTCGGATAGGGTGAATCGGTAGGAATCAGACCCTCCGGGGTGAGGTCGGGTGCGGTGGACGCTTTCCAGTCGACGAGCGAGGTCCCGGACCAGCCGGCCGCGGCTGTCGGGTACGCGGGCGTGCTCCGCGAGCTCCTGCCGATCGCGCTGTGGCGCGAGGACGCCGACGGCCGCATCGTCGAGTGGTCCCTGGCCGCCCAGGACCTGCTGGGCCACCGCCCCGAGGACATCCTCGGCCGGCCCGGCACCGCCGTCCTCGTCCCCGAGAACAACCACGGCCTGGCCCGCCAGCTGACCCGCCGCGTCCAGGCCGGCGAGACCGTCGTCGGCACCCTGCCCGTCCGCCACCGCGACGGCCACCCCGTCACCATGGAGATGTGGATCGTCCCGGCCGCCGACCCCCAGGGGCGCACCGGAGCCATGCTCATCGCCGTGGAGACCTCCGAGGTCCTGCACATGCGGGACTCCCTCGCCGCCCTGCAGAGCCTGTTCACCCAGTCGCCCATCGGACTCGCCACCCTCGGCCGCGACCTGCGGTTCCTGCGCGTCAACGACGCCCTCGCCCGGATGAACGGCGTCAGCGCCGCCGACCACCTCGGCAAGCGCCTCACCGAGGTCGTCCCCGGCGTCAACGCCGCCGCCCTGGAGGCGACCATGCAGCAGGTCCTCGACCGCGGCACCGCCGTCCTCGACGTCCGCCGCACCGGCCGCACCCCCGCCGACCCCGACCGCGAGCACACCTGGTCCTGCTCCTACGCCCCGCTCCTCGACGGCTCCGGCCGCGCCCTCGGCCTCATCGCCTCCCTCATCGACATCACCGAGGGCCAGCAGGCCCAGATCGAAGCCGAGCGGGCCCGGCGCCGCTTCGCCGTGCTCGCCGAGGCCGGCACCCGCATCGGCACCACCCTCGACCTGCGGCAGACCGCCGAGGAGATCACCCACGTCCTCGTACCGCAGCTCGCCGACTCCGCCGACGTCCAGCTGCTCGAGGCCGTCCTCGCCCCGGACGACTCCGCCGCCTCCCACCGCGGCGTGCTGCGCCGCCTCGCCGCCGTCTTCCCCGACCCGCAGGCCCCCACGGCCAAACTGCTGCCGGGCCAGACCTTCCGGATCCCCTCCGGAACCGTGTACGAGCAGGTCATCGCCGACGGCCGGCCCATGAACCTCTACCGCACGGACATCCCGGCCCTCATCTCCGACCCGCGGGCCGAACCCCTGCGCGCCTACCTCGCCACCCTCGGCTCCGCCCGGCTGATCCCGCTCGTGGCCCGCGGCACCGTCCTCGGGGCCGTCACCGTCACCCGGCTGGCCGAGCGCGAACCCTTCGACGAACAGGACTGCATCCTGGTCGACGAGGTCGTCGCCCGCGCCGCCCTCAACATCGACAACGCCCGGATGTACACCGACCAGCGGCGGGCCGCCCTCACCCTGCAGCGCAGCCTCAGCAACAGCGCCCTGCCCCGGGCCGCCGGCCTGGAACTGACCGGCCGCTACCTGCCCGCCAGCGACCACGACGTCGGGGGCGACTGGTACGACGTCATCCAGCTGCCGGGCGGCCGCACCGGCCTCGTCATCGGCGACGTCATGGGCCACGGCATCCACGCCGCAGCCGTGATGGGCCAGCTGCGCACCGCCGTGCGCACCCTGGCCCGGCACGGCGTGCCCCCCGACCGGCTGCTGGGCTCCCTGGACGCGGTCGTCGCCGACCTCGGCGAGGACGAAATGGCCACCTGCGTGTACGCCGTCCACGACCCCGCATCGGGCGGCTGGGTCATCGCCCGCGCCGGCCACCCGCCGCCGGCCGTGGCCACGGCCGGCGGCACCGTCACCTTCCTCGACGGCCCGCCCGGCACCCCGCTGGGCACCGGCGGCCGCGCGTTCCGCACCGAGCGGCTCGAACTCGCCCCCGGCAGCCTGCTCGTGCTCTACACCGACGGCCTGATCGAGGCCCGCGACCGCGACCTGGACCAGGGCATGGCCCAGCTCGGGCGGGCCCTGCGCGACCCGGGCCGGCCGCTGGAGACGCTGTGCGACGGCATCCTCTCCCGGCTCCTGCCGGCGGCCCCGCAGGACGACGTGGCGCTGCTGCTGGCCCGCACGGCAGCCGGCTGACCCGAGGCCCCCGCTGATCCGAAGCCGCCGCTGGCCCGAGGCCCCCGGAGCCGCCCCGGCCGGGGGAGGCCGGGTCACCAGGCCAGGTCCTCCAGGGCGTCGAGGTCCGGCTCGGGGAGGGTGGGCTCCGGGCCTGCGGTCAGCGGGAGCTCCGCCCAGATGACCTTGCCCCGCTCGGTGTAGCGCGTGCCCCAGCGGTCCGCGTACTGGGCCACCAGGAACAGGCCGCGGCCGCCCTCGTCGGTGGTGGCCGCGTACCGCAGGTGCGGCGAGGTGCTGCTGGCGTCGGAGACCTCGCAGATCAGGCTCCGGTCGCGCAGCATCCGCACCCGGATCGGCGCGCTCCCGTACCGGATGGCGTTGGTGACGAGCTCGCTCAGGATCAGCTCCGCCGTGAACGCGATGTCCTCCAGCCCCCACGAGGCCAGCTGGGCCGAACTCGCGCCCCGGATCCGCGAGACGGCCGCCGGGTCGGAGGGGACCTCCCACTCGGCGATCCGGTCCGCCTCCAGCCGCCGCGTGTCGGCGATCAGCAGGGCGATGTCGTCGCTCGGCGAGGGGAACAGCAGCGCGGCCAGCACGTCCGTACACGCCTGCTCGGGGCTGCGGCCCGGGCGCCCCAGGGTCTCGGCCAGCAGGGCCAGACCCGTGTCGAAGTCCCGGTCCCGGTCCTCCAGCAGCCCGTCGGTGAACAGCACCAGCCGGCTCGCCTCCGGGAGCCACAGCTCGACCGCCTCGAACGGCATGCCGCCCACCCCGAGCGGCAGCCCGACCGGCAGCTCGAGGAACTCCACCCGCCCGTCGGGGCCGACCAGCGCGGGCCCGGGATGCCCGGCGCTGGCCATCGTGCAGTGCCCCGACACCGGGTCGTAGACCGCGTACAGGCAGGTGGCGCCCGTGAGTCCGGTCGGCTCCCCGGCCGCCGCGTCCTGCGCGTCCCGGCCGGCGCCGGACTCGTTCTGGTCGATCCGGTCGATCAGCTCGTCCAGGTGCCCCAGCAGCTCGTCGGGCGCCATGTCCAGCGTCGAGAAGTTGTGCACGGCGGTCCGCAGCCGGCCCATCGTCGCGGCCGCGTGCACCCCGTGCCCCACCACGTCCCCCACGATCAGCGCCACCCGCGCCCCCGCCAGCGGGATCACGTCGAACCAGTCCCCGCCCACCCCCGCCTTCGCCGGCAGGTACCGGAAGGCCACGTCCACCGCGCTCTGGTCGGGCAGCACCCGCGGCAGCAGGCTGCGCTGGAGGGTCACCGCCGTCGCGTGCTCCCGCGTGTAGCGCCGGGCGTTGTCGATGGACACCGCCGCCCGCGCCCCCAGCTCCTCCGCGAACGACAGGTCCTCCTCGTCGAACGCCTCCGGCGTGTCGGCCGCCCGCCAGAAGTTCGCCATCCCCAGCACCACGCCGCGGGCCTGCAGCGGCACCGAGATCAGCGAGTGGAGCCCGTACCCCAGGGCCTGGCGGGTGCCCTCCTCGTCCTGCGCCCGCCAGCCCTGCGCGGCGTGCAGGTCGGGCGCCAGCACCGCCCGCCCCTCGTCCAGCGCCGTCGCCATCGGTGCCGTCGGCACCTCGAAGCGGATCACGTCACCGACCGGCTGGAGCGGCTGGTCGGTACGGATCCCGCTCATCGCCGCCCGCCGCATCTCGGTGTACAGCCCGGCGGCGAGCTCCGGCTCCTCCCCGTGCAGCACCTCCTCCAGCAGCTCCACCGTGACGAAGTCCGCGAACCGGGGGACCGCCACCTCCGACAGCTCCTCCGCGGTGCGCACCACGTCCAGGGTCGTCCCGATCCGCACCCCCGCGTCGTACAGCAGCTGGAGCCGCTCGCGCGCCACCTCGACGCGGCCCGAGAGCGCGGCGAGCTCGGTGGAGTCCCGCAGGGTCATGACACTGCCGGTGGGGCGGCCGCGGTACGGCTCGGTGGGGCGCACGTTCACCGCCAGGAGCCGGTCGCCCGCCAGGTGCACCTCGTCCGTCGCCACCCGCCCGGACATCAGCAGCGAGGTGGTGCGCGCGTCCAGCCCGAGGTCGGCGACATGGCGTCCCTCGGCGTCGGCCGGCAGGTCCAGCAGCCGGCGCGCCTCGTCGTTGGCGAGCAGCAGCCGGTGGTCGGCGCTGATGATCATCACGCCCTCGCGCACCGCGTGCAGCACCGCCTCGTGGTGCTCGTTCATCCGGGCCATCTCGGCCGCGCCCAGCCCCCTGGTCTGCCGCCGCAGCCGCCCGCTGACCAGGGCCGCCCCGCCCGTACCGAGCAGCAGCGCGCCCGCGGCGGCGCCGATCAGCAGGGGGAGCTGGCCCGTGACGACCTCGGAGACGTTGGTGATCTCTATACCGGTGCCGACGAGCCCGACGATGTTGCCGTCCGCGTCGCGGACGGGCGCCACGGCGCGGACCGCATCGCTGGGCTGGCCCCTGAACACCTCGGTGAAGGCGTGCCCGGCGGCGGCGCGCGAGAGGTCGCCGGTGGCGCGCTGCCCGATCAGGTCCGGCCGCGAATCGGTGTACCGGACCCCGTCGCGTGTCATCACCGCGATGAAGTCCACGCCCGAGGCCCGGCGCGCGGCATCGGCCAGGGGCTGCAGCGTGGCCGTCGGGTCGGCCGACAACAGCGCCGCCGGCAGCCCGGGAGCGTGCGCGAAGGCCTCCGCCGCGGCCAGCGTGCGGTCCCGCGCGTTGCGCTCGCTGTCGTGGCGGGCCTGGAAGAAGAGGGCCAGCGCGGCGGCGGTGATCAGCACCAGCACGATCACCGCCTGGAGCGCGAAGACCTGACCGGCGAGGCTGTGCGCACCCAGGGAGAAGCGCGCGTGCGGTTCCGGGCCGAGCCGGGTCGGCTGCCGGGGCGGCGATCCCCTGGGGCGACCAAAACGTCCGGTCATGAGCCATTTCTAACACTGCTGCGGGGATTCGCGCGTGGCTGCCGGTGCGGTGGTGGCGGCCGCACGGTAGGCGCGCGGGCTCATCCCCACCCGCGCGGTGAAGTGCTGGCGGAAGGTGACCTCGCTGGCGAACCCCGCCCGCCGGGCCACCTCGGGCACCGGATGGTCGGTCCGCTCCAGCAGCCGCCGCGCCTCGTCGATGCGGTGGCCGAGCAGCCAGCGGTGCGGGGTGGTGCCGGTCGCCGCCGCGAAATGGCGGGCGAACGAGCGCGGCGACATCCCGGCCCAGCGGGCCAGCCGCGCCACCGGCAGCGGCTCGTGCAGCTGCCGCAGCGCCCGTTCCCGTACGCCGGCCAGCGCCTCGGCGGTGCGATCCGCGGCCGGAGTGGGCCGGTCGAGGTACTGGGCGTGGTCGCCGGTGCGGAAGGGGCCGGTCACCATCGACCGGGCGATGGCCGCCGCGGCCTCCGACCCGTGGGCCCGGCGCACCAGGTGCAGGCAGAGGTCGATCCCGGAGGCCACGCCGGCCGAGGTCCACAGGCCGCCGTCCTCCACGTACAGCGGTGCGTCCTCGACCAGGACCTCCGGGTGGCGCTCGGCCAGCTGCGGGGCCAGCCACCAGTGGGTCACGGCCCGGCGGCCCGCCAGCAGCCCCGCCTCCGCGAGGATGAACGCCCCGGCGCACAGCGCGGCGACGGGCACCCCCCGCCCGTGCGCCTCCCGCAGCGCGGCGAGGACCGGTTCCGGGGTGGGGTCGGTCGGCTCGGCCAGGGCGGGCACGACGACGAGGTCCGCCCCGGCGAGCCAGTCGAGCCGCCGGTCGGGGGCCAGGGTGAGGCCGCCGGGCAGCGCGATGGGCTCGGTGTCCACGGCGCAGCGGCGCAGCTCGAAGCGGGGGACGCCGATGCCGCTGCGGTCCGGCCCCCAGACCTCGGTGATCACGGCCAGGTCGAAGCTGCGGATGCCGGGCTGGACGAGGGCGGCGACGCGGTGCATGCGGCCATGCTGCCACCGGTGGCACGATGCTGCCAGGGTGGCAGGATCCCATCGGTTCGCGGCACCGGCGCCCCTGTCGGCGGGGCAGCGCGCGGACCAGCATGGAGCCATGACGAACTTCACGACGAACTCCACGACCTCCGCGGACTCCACGCCGAACACCGCCGCGCACACCGCCGCGAACCCGGTGCCCCACGAGGGGATCGAGATCGCCGCCGATGCCGCCCTGCTGGTCATCGACGTACAGAAGGGCTTCGACGACACCGCTTTCTGGGGCCCGCGCAACAATCCGGGTGCCGAGCGGAACATCACCGCCCTGATGGACGCCTGGCGGGCGACCGGCCGCCCGGTCGTGCTCGTCCAGCACGCCTCGCGCCCCGGGTCGGTCCTGGCCGCGGACCATCCTGGCCACGCCTTCAAGGACTTCGTCGCCGAACGGGCGGAGCATGCGGCGCTGCGCGTCACCAAGACGGTGAACTCCGCCTTCTACGGCACCCCCGACCTGGGCGACTGGCTCGCCGCGCGGGGGATCCGCCAGCTGGTGGTGGCCGGGATCCAGACCAACATGTGCGTCGAGACCACCGCCCGGATGGGCGGGAACCTGGGCTACGACGTCCTCGTACCGCTCGATGCGACCCACACCTTCGACCTGTCCGGCCCCGCGGGGCTGCGCCTGAGCGCGGACCAGCTCGCCGAGGCCACCGCCGTGAACCTCCAGGGCGGCCGCTTCGCCCGCGTGGTCACCACCGGCCAGCTCCTGAGCGCGGCGGCGGTGCCGCTCGCGGTATGAGCACGAACGGGCGGGGCCGGCGCTCCACCCCCCCGGGCAGGGGAGTGGAGCGCCGGGCCCCGCCCGTCGCGGCGCAGGCTCAGAGCACGTCGGCGGCGATGTTGGCCGCGACCCGCTCCAGCAGCGGACCCGCGTTGGCGATGCAGACCGCCGGGTCCGGCTCGATCTCCGTCAGCGGGTACGCGCGGCGGATGCCGGCCGCCTGGAGCTCCGACTGCTCCAGCAGGAGCCGGCCGCAGACCGCCACGACCTCCTTGCCCGCGGCCCGCGCCGCCGCCGCGACACCCGCCGGCGCCTTGCCGTGCAGGGTCTGCTCGTCGAGGGAGCCCTCACCGGTGATCACCAGCGTCGCCCGCTCCAGCGCCGGGGCGAAGCCCAGCACCTCCAGCATCAGCTCGATGCCGGGCCGGAAGCTCGCACCGAGCAGCAGCGCGCCGTAGCCGATGCCGCCGGCGCCGCCCGCGCCGGGCGAGGCCGCCAGCTCGGTGGCCTTCGCGCCGATGGCCTTCTCCAGCACCAGCGCGTAGTGCGCCAGCGCGGCGTCCAGCGTCGCCACGTCCTCGGGGGAAGCCCCCTTCTGCGGGCCGTACACCGCCGCACAGCCCTTGGGGCCGGTCAGCGGGTTGTCCACGTCGCTGGCCAGGACGAAGTCGACCTCCGCGAAGCGCGGGTCGACCCCGGACAGGTCCGCGGAGGCCAGCTCGGCCAGCGCGCCGCCGCCCGGACCGACCGGTTCGCCGTTCGCGTCCAGGAACACCGCGCCCAGCGCGGCCAGCATGCCGGCGCCTCCGTCGGTGGTGGCGCTGCCGCCCACTCCGAAGACGATGGTGCGCGCACCCGCGTCCAGGGCGGCCCTGAGCACCTCGCCCGAGCCGTACGTCGTCGCCGTCAGCGGGGCGAACACGCCCTTCGGCAGCAGCTGCAGCCCGGACGCCTCCGCCATCTCCACCACGGCGGTGCCGTCGCGCAGGGCGAAAGCGGCCGTGACCTGCTCGCCGAGCGGTCCGGTGACCCGTACCTCCCGGCGTTCGAACCCGGCCGCCACGGCGGCCGCGACCGTGCCGTCGCCGCCGTCCGCGACGGGGAGGGTCTCGACCTCCACGCCCGGTACGGCCGTGCGAAGGCCGGCCGTCACCCGCTCGGCGACCTGAACGGCCGTGAGCGAGCCCTTGAATTTGTCCGCGGCGATGAGCACGCGCGCGGCCTCAGTTACTGCTCCGTCCGTCACCTTGCTATCCCTTGCTATCGAACAGTGCAGTCGCGCCACCCCGAGCCTATCCGGAGGATCCTCCTATGCCCATGGGTGGCCTGGGCCACACGGAGCCCGGTATGCCCATGAAGCGGGACATATCCCTGCGTCGTGCGGCCGGGCGGAGCGGCGATCCGCCGACCGGGGCGCCGACGCGGCCCACCGGCGCAGGCCCGGCCCGGCGGACATGATCGCGCCGGCGGGGTGTGTGGGTAGGGTGGTCGGGTGACTGCCACGGATGACTACGCCACCTACATCGCGAGTCTGCCCCGGGTGCTTGCCGGCGCGGCTGCCCTCTACCGGGACGCACGGGGCCGGGTACTGCTCGTGGAGCCCAACTACCGCGAGGGCTGGGCCCTGCCGGGCGGGACCATCGAGTCGGACCGAGGAGAGTCGCCGCGGGCCGCCGCGCGCCGGGAGAGCGCCGAGGAGATCGGCCTCGACCTGCCGCTCGGCCGGCTGCTCGCCGTCGACTGGACGCTCGGCCCGGGCCGCCCCCCGCTGGTCGCCTACCTCTTCGACGGGGGCGTGCTCGACGAGGCGCAGCTCGCCTCGATCCGGCTCCAGGAGGAGGAACTGCTGTCCTGGAAGCTGGTCGAGCCCGCCGAACTGGGCGAGTACCTCCTCGGCCCGCTGGGACTGCGCGCCAAGGAGGCCTGCCGGGTGCTGGAGTCCGGCGAGGGCACCGCGGAACTGGAGAACGGCCGCCGCCCGGCCGCACCGTGACACCGGGCTTACCCCGAGCAGGACACAATCAGCTGATGATCACGATGTATGCCTGGCCCAGCACCGCCGACGGGCCCGACGCCCTGCCCATGGTCCACTTCACCACCGACCGGCAGGAGGGCGGCGAGGTCACCGACGACGGCACGCCGGTGTGGCTGTTCGACACGGCCATACGCGAGGGCGGCTGGGCCCGGTTCACCGACTTCGACGGCTGGGCCGCGCCCGCCGAGGGCTGGCAGGCGCTCTACCGCCGCGAGGACGACCTCCTGGCCGTCTCCGGCCCCGGCCCGTGCGAGGGCTGGTACCAGGGCAACCTCGGCGCCGACGAGGAGTGGGTGGCGGCCGCCGCCGCACAGCAGAGCGTCGTCCTCCTCGCGGCCCCCGTCCAGCACCCGTCGCTCTACGGCTACGCCGTCGAGGCCGGCGCCGCCTTCGCCCTGCTGGTGCCGCTGGCCGTGGTCTGACGGCCGCCGGCGCGCGGAGCCGCCGGGCGCCCTGCCCGGGGCCGCATCGGCTGCCGCCGCCGGCCAGGACCTCCCCGCGGGTCAGAACAGGGGCTCCGCAGCCGGGGCGGCGGGCACCGCGCCCGACTCGAAGGCCAGCAGCCGGACCTTGCGCTCGACGCCGCCGCCGTAGCCCGTCATGCTGCCCGACGCACCGATCACGCGGTGGCAGGGGACGATGATGCTGATCGGGTTCCGGCCGTTGGCCAGGCCGACCGCCCGCGAGGCGTTCGGCCTGCCGAGCCGGGCCGCGAGCTCCCCGTACGACCAGGTCTGCCCGTACGGGATCCGCACGAGCTGGTCCCACACGCTGCGCTGGAAGGCGGTGCCCTCCAGGCGCAGCGGCAGGTCGAACGCGGTCCGCTCCCGGGCGAAGTACGCGGCCAGCTGGCGCACCACCTCCGGGAACGGGCCCTCCTCGGCGGCGACCCGCTCCCCGAACGCCTCCTCGGCCGGCCGGTGCCGCTGCCCGCTCATGTACAGGCCGCTGAGGACGCCGTCGGTGGCGACCAGCGTCAGCGGCCCGTACGGGCTGTCGACGACGGTGTGCGTCCTGGCGGGGGCGGTGGTGGTGATCGTCGTGGTGGTCATGGCGGGTCTGTGCTCCTCAGGCGGGGAGGTGGTTGATGGCGTGGTCGTCGGTGGCCCACAGGTACTGCACGGCGTACGCCCGCCAGGGCCGCCAGGCGGCCGCCCGGGCCGTGAGCGCGGCCGGCGTCGACGGCAGCCCGAGCTCCTTCGCGGCGCGCCGCAGCCCCAGGTCCGAGGGCAGGAAGGCGTCCGGGTCGCCGAGGGCCCGCATCGCGATCACCTCGGTGGTCCAGGGGCCGAAGCCGGGCAGGGCGGCCAGTCGGGCTCGGGCCGCCTCCCAGTCGCTGTCGATGCCGAGCGGGAGCGAGCCGTCCGCCAGGGCGGCGACGAGCGTGGTCAGCGTGGTGCGCCTGCTGCGCGGCAGGGCCAGGGCCTCCGGGTCCAGGGCGGCCAGCGCCTGCGGGGAGGGGAACAGGTGGGTGAGCCCGCCCTCGGGGTCGGGGTCCGCGACCGGCTCGCCGTACGCCGCCACCAGACGGGCCGCGTGCGTGCGCGCCGCCGCGGTGGACACCTGCTGGCCCAGCACCGCCCGTACGGCGAACTCCGCCGCGTCGACGGTCCGCGGCACCCGGCGCCCCGGGGCCTTGTCCACCAGCGGGGCCAGCAGCGGGTCGGTGCGCAGCTGCCCGTCGACCGCCTCCGGGTCGGCGTCGAGGTCCAGCAGCCAGCGGCAGCGGCTGATGGCGATCGTCAGGTCGCGCAGGTCGGTGAGGGCCAGCTGGCAGCCGACGTGGTCGGGCCGCGGGGTGAGGGCGACGACGCCGGTGCCGTAGGGCAGGCGCAGGGTCCGGCGGTAGGCGCCGGCGCGCCACTCCTCGACGCCGGGGACCGCGGTCGCGGCGAGGTGGCCGAAGAGGTTGTCCGGGTTGAGCGGGGCCCGGTACGGCAGGCGCAGGCTGATCGTGCCGGGGATGCGGGGCTCCTGCCGCTTGGTCCGGGCCGCCCGGGCGGCGCGGGCGCGGAGCTCGCCCGGGGCGAGGGCGAAGACCTCGCGGACGGTCTCGTTGAAGGTGCGGATGGAGGCGAAGCCGGAGGCGAAGGCCACGTCCCCCATGGGGAGCTCCGAGGTCTCGATCAGCAGCCGCGCGGTCTGGGCGCGCTGCGCCCGGGCGAGCGCGAGGGGGCCGGCGCCGAGCTCGGCGTTGAGCTGGCGCTCGACCTGGCGGGTGGAGTAGCCGAGGCGGGCCGCGAGACCGGGCACCCCCTCGCGGTCCACGACGCCGTCCTGGATGAGGCGCACGGCACGGGCCACGGCGTCGGCGCGCGCGTTCCACTCGGGGGAGCCGGGGGAGGTGTCGGGCCGGCACCGCTTGCAGGCCCGGTACCCGGCCTGCTGGCAGGCGGCGGCGCTGGGCAGGAAGGTCATGTTCTCGACCTTCGGCGGCACGGCGGGGCAGCTGGGCCGGCAGTAGATCCCGGTCGTGCGGACGGCCGTGAAGAACCATCCGTCGAACCGGGCGTCCTTCGACTGCACGGCCCTGACGCAGCGCTCGGTGTCGGTGTACATGGATCCAGGATCGCGGGGCGGCCGGGGGAGGGTCTGGCAGTTTTCCGACATCAAGCGTAGGCGCCCACGCGGCCGCGGGGGTCCGGGCCGGCAGGCCGGGCCGGGGCCTCGGACGCCGACGACGGCCCGCCACGAGCCCGGCGCCGCACTCGGTACGACGGTCCGGGCGGACCAGGTACCCGGCGGAGCCGGATTCCCGGGGGGCCGCCCCACCCCCGCGCCTCAAACGCCGGAGGGCTGTAGGAGGACCCGGCGAAGCCGATCCTGGTGCCGGGCCCGGCCCCGGCGTATGCGAGCCCCGCCCGAAGCCGGTCGCGCGCCCCCTCCGTACGCCTCGAAGCCCGTCCTGGCGCCGGCGTCCGGCCCCAGTGTTCGAGCCCCGGCTTCGAGCCTGGCGGGGCGCCGCATCCCTCGGTACGTTTCGAAGCCGAGGCCCGCCACGTCCAGCCCCGCCGGCGTTCGAGCCGCGGGGCCGCGGGGAGCCCGGGGTCGGGTGACGGGGCCGGGCAGGCGCGGGCGCGGGTAGCGCGAAGGCCCCCGCGCGGTGCGCGGGGGCCTTCCGGGGCGGCGGGGGCTACGGCAGCTGGGCTGCGCGGGCCTCGCGGCGGTTGTGGCGGAACGTGTTCGCCCGGCGGGTCGTCGCGAACAGCGGGATCGTGGCCGCCAGCGCGATCTGCAGGGCGCAGCCGGTCTGCAGGAGCAGCTGGCCGCCGGGGGCGTCGAACGCCCAGGCCGCCAGGAGCCCCATGGCCGAGATGATCCAGCTGAGCATCGCCACCGCGAGGACACCCCGCGGCTTCGGGTACTCGACCCGGCTCACCATCAGCCACGCGACGCCGATGATCGCCAGCAGCGTCGGCACGAACGGCAGCTCCAGCAGGACGACGGAGACGACCGTCAGGGCGCCGAAGGGGCTCGGCATGCCCTGGAACATGCCGTCCTTCATCGTCACGCAGCTGAATCTCGCCAGGCGCAGCACCACCGCGAGCAGGACGACGATCGCCGCCAGCGCGGACATCTTCTGGTGCGCGTCGTCGGCGACCATGCCGTAGACCAGCACGAAGTACGCCGGCGCGAGGCCGAAGCTGATCAGGTCGGACAGGTTGTCCAGCTCGGCGCCCATCGGCGAGCTGCGCAGCTTGCGGGCGACGATGCCGTCGAAGAGGTCGAAGACCGCCGCGAGCAGCATCAGTATCACCGCGGTCGCCGCGCTGTGCCGGGCCATGCCCGACTCGCCGCTGCCGGTGAGGTGCGGGATGAGGATCCCGGTGGTGGTGAAGTACACCGCCATGAATCCGCACGTCGCGTTGCCGAGGGTGAGGGTGTCCGCTATCGACAGCCGCAGCGACAGCGGCATGTCGTCCTCGGCGGACTCCTCCTCCGCGGCCTCCGGCACCCAGCCGGTGGCGGGAGTCTCGGGGTCAGTCACGGTCAATTCGGGTCACCCCCGCGGTGGTGGTCTGACCGACCTCGACCGCGACCTCGACGCCCTCGGGGAGGTAGATGTCGACGCGGGAGCCGAAGCGGATCAGGCCGATGCGTTCGCCCTGCTCCACCTTGGTGCCGGCCGGCAGGTACGGGACGATCCGGCGCGCGACGGCGCCGGCGATCTGCACCATCTCGATGTCGCCGAGCTCGGTTTCGAAGTGCCAGACAACGCGCTCGTTGTTCTCGCTCTCCTTGTTGAACGCCGGGACGAACCCGCCGGGGATGTGCTCCACGGACGTCACCGTGCCGGCCAGCGGCGCGCGGTTGACGTGGACGTTCAGCGGGCTCATGAAGATCGCGACGCGGGTCCGCCCGTCCTTCCACGGCATGATGCTCTGCACCACGCCGTCGGCGGGGGAGATGACGCGGCCCTGGGCGATCTCGCGCTCGGGGTCGCGGAAGAACCACAGCATGCCCGCGGCGAGCGCGGTGGTGGGCACGGCTGCCGCGGCCCAGCGTCCGGACTTGCGGGCCCGGGCGAGGCTGAGCGCCGCGGTGGCGACGGTCGGCAGAAGCCACGGCGATGCTCCGCGCGCGAGGCGTACGCCGAAGAGGCTGTCGCGAGGTGCAGAGGTTTGGCTGTGGGGCATGGATGACCTTCGTAGCGGTGGATTGCCGCGCCGCAAACGGGGGGACGGGACGGCGGCTTTACTGGAATGCTATCGGTTGCGCGCGACAACTGGGCAAGCCAGAAGCCGAGTCGATGCCCGTCAGCCAGTCACTGCAAGTGATTCTTTTGCGGCGAACCCCTGGAGGATTCGCCGCAAAAGGGACTTTCAGCCCTGGAGTCGGTACTCCTCGAGCAGGCGTCGCCCAATGATCATTTTCTGGATCTCGGCAGTACCTTCACCGATGAGCAGCATGGGGGCCTCGCGGTAGAGGCGCTCGATCTCGTACTCCTTCGAGAAGCCGTAGCCGCCGTGGATGCGGAACGCGTCCTCCACCACCTCCTTGCAGTACTCGGAGGCGAGGTACTTCGCCATCCCTGCTTCGAGGTCGTTTCGTTCCCCGGAGTCCTTTTTGCGTGCTGCGTTGACCATCATGGCATGGGCAGCCTCGACCTTGGTAGCCATCTCGGCCAGCTTGAACTGGATGGCCTGGTGCTGGGCGATCGGCTTGCCGAAAGTGTGACGCTGCTGGGCATAGGAGACACCCAGCTCGAAGGCACGCTGTGCGACGCCGCAGCCACGGGCCGCCACGTTGACGCGGCCGACCTCCACGCCGTCCATCATTTGGTAAAACCCTCGGCCGGTGGTGCCGCCGAGGACCCGATTGGCCGGAATGCGCAGTCCGTCCATGATGAGCTCGGTCGTGTCGACGCCCTTGTAGCCCATCTTGTCGATCTTGCCCGGGATGGTCAGGCCGGGCCGGACCTCGCCGAAGCCGGGCTCCTTCTCCACGAGGAAGGTCGTCATCGACTTGTGCGGCGCCGTGCCCTCGGGGTGTCCTTCGTCACTCCGGCAGAGCACGGCCACCAGCGTGGAGCTGCCGCCGTTCGTCAGCCACATCTTCTGGCCGTTCAGGACGTACTCGTCGCCGTCCTTGACCGCCTTGGACGTGATGGCCGACACATCCGAGCCCAGCCCCGGCTCGGACATCGAGAACGCGCCGCGCACCTCGCCCAGCGCCATGCGCGGCAGGAAGTGGTCCTTCTGCTCCTGCGTGCCGTGCTGCTTGAGCATGTACGCCACGATGAAGTGCGTGTTGATGATGCCCGAGACGGACATCCAGCCGCGGGCTATCTCCTCCACGCACAGGGCGTACGTGAGCAGCGACTCGCCGAGACCGCCGTACTCCTCGGGGATCATCAGCCCGAACAGGCCGAGCTCCTTGAGCCCGTCCACGATCTGCTGCGGATACTCGTCGCGGTGCTCCAGCTCGGTCGCGACCGGGATGATCTCCTTGTCCACGAACTCGCGGACGGTCTTGAGGATCTCCTGCTGGACGTCGGTCAGCCCGGCGGTCTGGGCGAGTCGTGCCATGGCTACTTCCCCTGTTCCTTGACTCTGTTAGTTGGAAAGCGTGGGGCGGCCGGGCTGCTCGCCGCCGCGCTCTTTGATGTACGTCTCGGTCGGGACCATCACCTTGCGCCGGAAGACGCAGACGAGGGTGCCGTCCTGCTTGTAGCCCTTGGTCTCCACGTGGACGATGCCGCGGTCGCTCTTCGACTTCGAGGGGGTCTTGTCGAGGACCGTCGTCTCGCCGTAGATGGTGTCGCCGTGGAAGGTCGGCGCCACGTGCCGCAGCGACTCGATCTCCAGGTTGGCGATCGCCTTGCCCGAGACGTCCGGTACGGACATGCCCAGCAGCAGCGAGTAGATGTAGTTCCCCACGACCACGTTCCTGCCGAAGTCCGTCGTCTTCTCGGCGTAGTTCGTGTCCATGTGGAGCGGGTGGTGGTTCATGGTGAGCAGACAGAAGAGGTGGTCGTCGTACTCGGTGACCGTCTTCCCGGGCCAGTGCTTGTAGACCGCGCCGACCTCGAACTCTTCGTACGTGCGTCCGAACTGCATGGCCTCAGCCCTCCGGGATCTCGAACTTGGTGGTGCGCTGCATGCCGGCCGCGCGCCCCTTGCCGGCGATGACCAGGGCCATCTTGCGGCTGGCCTCGTCGATCATCTCGTCGCCGAGCATCGCCGAGCCCTTCTTCCCGCCGGCCTCGGAGGTGCACCACTCGTACGCGTCGAGGATCAGCTCGGCGTGGTCGTAGTCCTCCTGGGAGGGGGAGAAGACCTCGTTGGCGGCCTCGACCTGGCCCGGGTGCAGGACCCACTTGCCGTCGAAGCCGAGGGCCGCGGCGCGCCCGGCGACCTCCCGGTAGGCGTCCACGTCGCGGATCTGCAGGAAGGGGCCGTCGATCGCCTGGAGGTTGTGCGTACGGGCCGCCATCAGGATCCGCATGAGGATGTAGTGGTAGGCGTCCGCCGGGTAGCCGGGCGGCTGCATGCCCACGACCAGCGACTTCATGTTGATGGAGGCCATGAAGTCGGCGGGGCCGAAGATGATCGTCTCCAGCCGCGGCGAGGCGGCGGCGATCTCGTCGACGTTGACCAGGCCCTTGGCGTTCTCGATCTGCGCCTCGATGCCGATCTTTCCGACCTCGAAGCCCATGGTCTTCTCGATCTGCGTCAGCAGCAGGTCCAGCGCGACGACCTGCTGGGCGTCCTGGACCTTCGGGAGCATGATGCAGTCGAGGTTCTGGCCCGCGCCCTCGACGACGGTGATGACGTCGCGGTACGTCCAGTGGGTGGTCCAGTCGTTGACGCGCACGACCCGGGTCTTGCCGGTCCAGTCGCCGTTGTTCAGCGCGTCCACGATCGTGTGGCGGGCGCCCTCCTTGGCGAGCGGGGCGCAGGCGTCCTCGAGGTCGAGGAAGACCTGGTCGGCGGGGAGGCCCTGGGCCTTCTCCAGGAACCGCGGGTTCGAACCCGGCACCGCGAGGCAGGAGCGGCGCGGGCGCAGCCGGTTCACAGGGGACGTGGGCGTGGTCATGCGGGGACCTCCGTGCTGATGAGGGGGTTGAGCTTGTTCGCTGTGCGGATCTCGTCGACGATACGGCCGATGATCTCCGTGATGCCGAAGTCTTTGGGGGTGAACACGGCGGCGACTCCGGCCTCCTTCAGCGCGACGGCGTCGGCTTGGGGAATGATGCCGCCCAGGACGACGGGGATGTCACCCGCCCCCGCCGCGCGCAGCCGCTCCAGGACCTCCGGGACCAGCGCGCTGTGCGAGCCGGACAGGATGGACAGTCCCACGCAGTGCACGTCCTCGGCCAGTGCCGCCGTGGCGATCTCCTCGGGCGTCAGCCGGATGCCCTGGTAGACGACCTCGAAGCCGGCGTCGCGGGCGCGGACGGCGATCTGCTCGGCGCCGTTGGAGTGCCCGTCCAGGCCGGGCTTGCCGACCAGCAGGCGCAGCCGGCCGCTGCCCAGCTCCTCGGCGGTCCGGGCGACCTTCTCCCGGACCAGGGCCAGCGGCGTGCCCTCCTCGGCGGCGACGGCCACGGGGGCCGAGGAGACGCCGGTCGGGGCCCGGAACTCGCCGAAGACCTCGCGCAGGGCGCTCGCCCACTCGCCGGTGGTGACACCGGCCCGGGCGCACTCCAGGGTGGCCTCCATCAGGTTCTCGGTCCCCGCCGCTGCCTCCTTCAGCCGGTCCAGGGCCTGGCCGACCGTCGGGAAGACGAAGGGGTCGCCGCCGCCCTGCCGGTCGGAGGACTCCTGGCGCTCGGCCCGCCAGCGGCGGATGCGCTCGACGGTGAGCGCCTCCACCGCCGCGTCCACCGTCATGATGGCGCCGTCCAGGTCGGCGGTGAGCGGGTTCGGCTCGGTCTGCTGGAAGCAGTTCACGCCGACGATCTTGTCCTCGCCCGCCTCGATCCGGGCGCGGCGCTCGGCGTGCGAGGCGACCAGCTGGGACTTCAGGTACCCGGACTCGACGGCGGCCATCGCGCCGCCCATCTCCTGGATCCGGTCGATCTCGGCCAGGCAGTCGGCGACCAGGGAGTCGACTTTGGCCTCGATGACGTGGGAGCCCGCGAAGATGTCGTCGTACTCCAGCAGGTCGCTCTCGTGGGCGAGGACCTGCTGGATGCGCAGCGACCACTGCTGGTCCCAGGGCCGGGGCAGGCCCAGGGCCTCGTTCCAGGCGGGCAGCTGCACGGCGCGGGCCCGGGCGTCCTTGGAGAGCGTGACGGCGAGCATCTCCAGCACGATGCGCTGGACGTTGTTCTCCGGCTGCGCCTCCGTCAGCCCCAGGGAGTTGACCTGGACGCCGTAGCGGAAGCGGCGCTGCTTGGCGTCCTCGATGCCGTAGCGCTCGCGGGTGATGCGGTCCCAGATGCGGCCGAAGGCGCGCATCTTGCACATCTCCTCGATGAAGCGGACGCCCGCGTTCACGAAGAAGGAGATGCGGGCGACCACCTCGCCGAACCGTTCCTGCGGGACCTGGCCCGAGTCGCGGACCGAGTCCAGCACGGCGATCGCCGTCGACATCGCGTACGAGATCTCCTGGACCGGGGTGGCCCCCGCCTCCTGGAGGTGGTACGAGCAGATGTTGATCGGGTTCCACTTGGGGATGTGGTTGACCGTGTAGGCGATCATGTCGGTCGTCAGACGGAGCGAGGGCCCCGGCGGGAAGACGTGCGTCCCGCGCGAGAGGTACTCCTTGACGATGTCGTTCTGGGTGGTGCCCTGGAGCTTGGAGATGTCCGCGCCCTGCTCCTCGGCGGCCACCTGGTAGAGCGCCAGGAGCCACATGGCGGTGGCGTTGATCGTCATCGAGGTGTTCATCTGCTCCAGGGGGATGTCCTGGAACAGCCGCCGCATGTCGCCCAGATGGGAGACCGGGACCCCGACCCGGCCCACCTCGCCGCGGGCGAGGATGTGGTCGGGGTCGTAGCCGGTCTGCGTCGGCAGGTCGAACGCGACCGACAGGCCGGTCTGGCCCTTGGCGAGGTTGCGGCGGTACAGCTCGTTGGACGCCTCGGCCGTGGAGTGGCCGGCGTACGTCCGCATGAGCCACGGACGGTCTTTCTGGCGCTCTGTCATCTCAGGCTGTCCCTTTGGCCCTTGATCGCTGGATCGGTCCGACGACGGTTCGGATGGTGCGACTGGCTGGATTCGTCCGCTCCGCTACACGTCGCGGAACCGGTTGATGGCGTCGATGTGCTTGTCGCGCAGCTCCTGGTCGCGGACGCCCAGGCCTTCCTCGGGGGCGAGGCAGAGCACGCCGACCTTGCCCTGGTGGAGGTTGCGGTGGACGTCGTACGCGGCCTGGCCGGTCTCCTCCAGGGAGTAGACCTTCGACAGGGTGGGGTGGATCTTGCCCTTGGCGATCAGGCGGTTGGCCTCCCACGCCTCGCGGTAGTTGGCGAAGTGCGAGCCGATGATCCGCTTGAGCGACATCCACAGGTAGCGGTTGTCGTACTCGTGCATGTATCCCGAGGTCGAGGCGCAGGTGGTGATGGTGCCGCCCTTGCGGGTGACGTAGACGCTGGCGCCGAACGTCTCGCGGCCGGGGTGCTCGAAGACGATGTCGATGTCCTCGCCGCCGGTCAGCTCGCGGATCTTCGAGCCGAAGCGCTTCCACTCGCGGGGGTCCTGGGTGCGCTCGTCCTTCCAGAACTTGTACCCCTCGGCGTTGCGGTCGATGACCGCCTCGGCGCCCATCTTCCGGCAGATCTCCGCCTTCTCGGGCGAGGAGACCACGCAGATCGGGTTGGCGCCGCCGGCCAGGGCGAACTGGGTCGCGTACGAGCCGAGGCCGCCGCTGGCGCCCCAGATCAGGACGTTGTCGCCCTGCTTCATGCCGGCGCCGTTGCGGGAGACCAGCTGGCGGTAGGCGGTGGAGTTGACCAGGCCCGGGGAGGCGGCCTCCTCCCAGCTCAGGTGCGCCGGCTTCGGCATCAGCTGGTTGGACTTGACCAGGGCGATCTCCGCCAGGCCGCCGAAGTTGGTCTCGAAGCCCCAGATGCGCTGCTCGGGGTCGAGCATCGTGTCGTTGTGGCCGTCGGAGGACTCCAGCTCGACGGAGAGGCAGTGCGCGACGACCTCGTCGCCGGCCTTCCAGGAGTTCACGCCCGGGCCGGTGCGCAGGACGACGCCCGCGAGGTCGGAGCCGATGATGTGGTACGGCAGGTCGTGGCGCTTGGTCAGCTCCGACACGCGGCCGTAGCGCTCCAGGAAGCCGAACGTGGACAGCGGCTCGAAGATCGAGGTCCACACGGAGTTGTAGTTGACCGAGGAGGCCATGACGGCCACCAGGGCCTCGCCCGGGCCGAGTTCCGGCACCGGGACCTGGTCGAGGTGCAGGGACTTGCGGGGGTCCTTCTCGCGGGTCGGGAGCCCGGCGAACATCTCCGTCTCGTCCTTGTGCACGGTGATCGCGCGGTAGGACTCGGGGAGCGGCAGGGCCGCGAAGTCGGCGGCCGTAGCGGCCTGCGACTGGATCGCGTCGAGGATGTCCTTCACGGTGTTGCCTCCGGCGGCGCTGGAATGAGGGTGCGCTCAAGGGGTGCGCAGGTGCGCGGGTACGGGTGGTGGGTGCTGCGTGGTGCCGTCGGTCCGGCGGAGCGGTGGTGCTGGGGCGACGCCAGTGGTGCGGCGTGCGGGTGCCTGGTGACGCAGGCGTCCGGGGCGCGGTCCGTGCCGAGTGGGCGTGGACCGCGGGGACATCCGGACGGGTTCAACGTATGGCACCCCGTGTCACTCGACAAGGCACCGCGTGCCAAAACTTTCTCTCATTTGCCGATTGACCTGCGCAGATGAGCGATGATCGATCAGAGTTACCGGTGAGTAGGGGCAACTCGGACAAACGGAAGCGGCCGCTCCCTCGAGGGGAGCGGCCGCTGTGACGCGCATCGCTTCAGGTGGTTCGCGGTGGTGCCGGGCGGTGCTAGTGATCTGGTTTGCAGATCCTGTCGCAGTAGCGGCAGATGCGGTCGAGGATCTGGTCGGCGGTTTTGGTCCACTTGAAGGGTCGGGCCTCGTCGTTCCAGACCTTGATCCAGTTCTCAAGTGCGGCCTTGAGGTCGTCGAGTGAGCAGAACACCCCGCGTGCGAGGCAGCGCCGTTCCAGCTCGGCGAACCACCGCTCGACCTGGTTGATCCACGACGAGTACGTGGGGGTGAAGTGCAGCTGGAAGCGTGGATGCGCGAGCAGCCACTTGTGCACCACCGGTGCCTTGTGGGCGGAGAGGTTGTCGCAGATCACGTGGACCGCCAGACCGGGATCGGTCTGGCGGTCGATCTCGTCGAGGAAGTCACGGAAGTCCACGGCCCGGTGCTGAGCGGACAGCTTCGTGATCACCTTGCCCGTCGCGGTGTTCAGAGCCGCGAACAGGTCGACAGTGCCGTGGCGGACGTAGTCGAAACTCCGCCGCTCGGGCACTCCCGGGATCATGGGCAGCACCGGCGCGGTCCGCTCAAGGGCCTGGATCTGCGGTTTCTCGTCCACCGCGAACACCGCCGCGTTGGCCGGCGGGGCGAGGTAGAGGCCGACGACGTCACGGACCTTGTCGATCAGGAACGGGTCAGGGGAGATCTTGAAGGTCTCGGTTCGCCACGGCTGAAGGCCGAAGGCGTGCCAGATACGCAACACGCTCGCCGGAGAGATCCCCACGACCTTGGCCAGCTCCCGCTTCGACCAGTGCGTCCCGCCCGCAGGGGTCTCCTCCACGGTGCGGACCACCACTTCTTCCACTTGGGCGTCGGTGATGGTCCGCGGCACGCCGGGCCTGGGCTCGTCGGCGAGCCCGTCCAGCCGCTCCCGCAGGAACCGGGTCCGCCATCTCGCCGCTGTCTTGCGCTCGATTCCCAGCCGCGCGGCCACGACGGTGTTGTTCCACCCTCGCGCGCATGCCAGCACGATCCGAGCACGCTGGGCCAGGCCCTGCGCAGTCGAACGCCGCCTGGCCCAGTTCTCCAACGTCAGCCGCTCGGCATCCGACAGCACTACCGGCGGCAGCCTGGTATCACCCATCCGTCCAGGACACCGGCCGCAAACCGGTCACGTCAGGCGAACCCCAAGATCTGAAACAGGACACGCCTCATGAGGCGAGCCCAGACCTCAAAACCAGATCACTAGCCGTGGTTGCGCAGGGCTTCTTCGATGGTCCGCATGACCTCGTCCAGCGGGGCGTCCGTACGGGCCACCGCCACCAGCACCTCGTCGTGCGCCCGCACCGCCGCCGCCGGCGCCGCCTGGGCGGAGGCGGGCACCGAGGCCAGGCTCCGGCCCGCGCCGATGCCGGTGCCGAAGGTCTTGCGCACGATGGCGAAGGCGTGGTCCAGCTGGGCCTCCACGTCCCCCTGGCCGCCGGAGCGCAGCCAGCGCCGCAGCACGTGGTTGTGGGCGGTGACCACCGCCGAGGCGGCCACCTCCGCCAGCAGCGGGTCGTCGTTGCCGTCGTGGTGGTCGGTCTCGTCGAAGTGGGCCAGCAGGTAGCGCGTGAACAGCCGCTCGTAGCGGGCCACCGACGCGATCTCCCGCTCCCGCAGCGCCGGAACCTCCCGCGTCAGCCGGTAGCGCTCGACCGACACCGCCGGGGAGGCGGCGTACATCTTCATGACTTCCTTGATCCCGCGGCACACCGTGTCGAGCGGGTGTTCGTGTGCCGGGGCCACGTCCAGCACGGCCTCGGCGCGGGTCAGCGTGTCGTCGTGGTCCGGGAAGATCGCCTCTTCCTTGGACCGGAAGTGCCGGAAGAAGGTCCGGCGCGCCACCCCTGCGGCCGCGGCGATCTCGTCGACCGTCGTGGCCTCGTACCCCTTGGTCGCGAACAGCTCCATCGCGGCGGTGGCGAGCTCTCGGCGCATCTTGAGCCGCTGCGCGGCCGCCTTGGTGCCGGCCGCGCTCTCCGGGCTGTCGGAGGCCGTGGCGGCGCGGGGCGAGGTCTTGGCGGACTGGGACATAGAGCGAAAGTACTTCATTCGCGCCGGGGCGCGCGTCTGAGGGGGGTGGGACGGGAGTGATGGATGCGGGGGAGGGCCCGCACTGGGCTCGGAGGGTGCGGCCCGCCGTGAGGGTCCGGCGGACCCGAGCAGCCCTCCCCACGCATCCGGCTCGTGTGCCCCGTGGGCAGGGCGCGGCTTACCGGCGGGCGTACTCACGGAATCCGCGGCCGGTCTTCCGCCCCAGGCAGCCCGCCGCCACCAGGTGCTCCAGCAGCGGGGACGGGGCCAGGCCCGGGTCGCGGAACTCCTTGTGGAGGACCTTCTCGATCGCGAGGGAGACGTCCAGCCCGACGACGTCCAGGAGCTCGAAGGGCCCCATCGGGTAGCCGCCGCCCAGCTTCATGGCCGCGTCGATGTCGTCCAGGCTCGCGTAGTGCTCCTCGACCATCTTGATCGCGTTGTTCAGGTACGGGAACAGCAGCGCGTTCACGATGAACCCGGCCCGGTCCCCGCAGTCCACCGGGTGCTTGCGCACCTTCGTGCAGACCCCGCGGACCGTGGCGTGCACGTCGTCCGAGGTCAGGACGGTGCGGACCACCTCGACCAGCTTCATCGCCGGCGCCGGGTTGAAGAAGTGCATGCCGATCACGTCCTGCGGGCGCGAGGTCGCGCGGGCACAGGCGATCACCGGCAGCGAGGACGTGGTCGTGGCCAGGACCGCGCCCGGCTTGCAGACCTTGTCGAGGGTGGCGAACAGCTCCTGCTTGACCGCCAGGTCCTCGGCGACCGCCTCGACGGCCAGGTCCACCTGCGCGAAGGCGTCCAGCGAGCCGGCCGGGGAGATGCGCGCCAGCGTCTGCTCGGCGGCCTCCTGCGTCAGCCGCCCCTTGGCGACCGCCCGGCCCAGCGACGTGCCGATGGCGGCCTTCGCGGCCTCGGCCTTCTCCTGGCTGCGGGCGGCGAGCACCACCTCGTAGCCGGCCTGCGCGAAGACCTGCGCGATCCCGCTCGCCATGGTGCCCGAGCCGGCCACGCCGACCGAGGAGACCGGGCGGCCCTCGCCGAGCCGCGCCCCGTCCAGCGGGGTCTGCGCGTCGCGGACGACCGCCGGGCTGCCCGGCTCCTCGTACGTGTAGAAGCCGCGCCCGGACTTCTGCCCGGTCAGGCCGGCCTCGGCGAGGTGGCCGAGGATCGGGGCGGGGGCGTGCAGGCGGTCGCCGGAGGCGGCGTACATGGCCTCCAGGACGGTGCGGGCGGTGTCCACGCCGATCAGGTCGAGCAGCGCCAGGGGGCCCATCGGCAGGCCGCAGCCGAGCCGCATCGCCGCGTCGATGTCCTCGCGGGAGGCGTACTTCGACTCGTACATCGCGGCGGCCTGGTTGAGGTAGCCGAAGAGCAGGCCGTCGGCGACGAAGCCGGGCCGGTCGCCGACCGAGACGGGCTGCTTGCCCAGCTCGCGGGCCAGCGCCGTGACGGCCTCCACGGCCGTCGGGGCCGTCAGCACGCTGGAGACGACCTCGACGAGCTTCATCGCGGGCGCCGGGTTGAAGAAGTGCAGCCCGAGGACGCGCTCGGGGCGCTGCGACTCGGCCGCCAGCCGGGTCACCGACAGGGCGTTGGTGCCCGTCGCCAGGATCGTGTCGGGCCGCACGACGGCGTCCAGCTCGGCGAAGATCCGCTGCTTGAGCGGGTAGTCCTCCGGGACGACCTCGATGACGAGGTCGGCGTCGGCGGCGGCGCTCAGCTCGGTGTAGGTGCGCAGCCGGGCGAGGACGGCCTCGCGCTCCTGCTCGCTGATCCGCTCGCGGGCCACGGAGCGGGCCGTGGCGGCGGCGAGGGCCGCCGTGGCCCGGCGGGTGGCCGCCTCGCTGATGTCGATGCCGATGACCTCGCGGCCGGCGCGGGCGAGGACCTCGGCGATGCCGGTGCCCATGGTGCCGAGACCGACGACGGCGATGGTCTGGAGGGTGGACTGACTGGACGTGGACGGAAGGTCCATCGCGGGACTCCAGTGGATGAGGGTGACGACTGGGGGCGGCGCGCGGTGCACGACGCGCGGCCGGAAGGGCCAAAGAAGGCCGGCAAGGGTGCGAGAACGACGGGAGGTTCCGCGCAGGAGCCCAGGGGGCGGGGCGGAGAGCGGCGGACCCTGTCCCGGGGCCGCGCCGCGGAGAGCGCCGTACGCGGAGCAGGCGGGCTGCTGCAGTGCAAGGCGTGCGGGCGGTGCAAGGCGGTACGTGGCGTACCGGACCGACTGCACGAGGCGGCTGCGTCACCAGGCCGGCCCCGTACGTGTTGAAGGGAGACTAACCCGTCGGTAACTGCTTGGCCAGAGGCAGGGATACACCCGCCGGTGTGACGTACGCCGCGGCGGGCGCCGCCACCGGCGGCCGCGGCCGGACGGCAGGCCACCGCACCCTACGGGCCGTCAGGTGCGCGCGCACCGCCCGCGGCAGGGCACCGCAACCCGGCCAACGCCCCGCCCCGGGCCCCCCGCACCCCCTAGGGTGGGCGCCGTGAGCGACGTACTCGGGCGCCTGCGCGCCGAAGCCGAAGCGGACGGATCCGGCGGGCCGCGGCGGTACGCGGAGCTGCTCGTCGCGGAGCCGGACGCGCTGGCCGCCTCCCTGACGTCGACCGGGCTGCCCCTGTGGGCCCGGGAGCTGGCCGCGTACCGGCTGGGCCTGGCCGGCGACCGCCGCGCCTTCGAGCCGCTGGTCCTGCTGCTCAACCACCGCGACCCCCCGCGCTGCGCGGCCGCCGCCGAAGCCCTGGCCGTCCTGGGCGACCCGCGCACCGCCCGCGCGGCGGCCGCGCTGGCCACCAACGAGCTCCGCACGGCCTACGCCCTGCAGCCCGTGCGGCTGCTGGCCGCGCTGCGCGCGCCGGAGTCCGCCCCGGCGCTGATCCGCACCCTGTCCCGGCTGCTCGCGCCGAACGACCCGTACTGGCGGGTGGCGCTGGCCTGCGTGGAGGGGCTGGGGGCCCTGGCGGACCCCGCCTCCCGCGAGGTCCTCGCCCGGGCCCAGGCCCACCCGCGGCTGGCCGTCGCGGCGACCCAGGCGCTGCGCGCCCTGCCGCGGACCGCCTGACCCGGCTGGGGGAGCCGGCCGGGCCTGGTGCCGGCCCGCCCTCATGCCTCCGCGGGCAGGACGGCGTAGGCCTCGATCTCCACCAGGAGTTCGGGGCGGACCAGGGCCGAGACCTGGACGGCCGTGGAGGCCGGCAGCCGGTCCGGTGCGATCACCTCGTCGCGGGCCGCCCGTACCGCCGCCATGTGGGCCATGTCCGTGACGAAGTACGTCAGCTTCACCACGTCCTCGAAGCCCGCCCCGGCCGCCGCCAGGCACCGGCGCAGGTTCTCGAACACCTGCCGGGCCTGGGCGGCGGCGTCGCCCGCGCCGACCACCGCGCCGCCCTCGTCGAAGGAGCACTGGCCCGAGACGGCCACGAACCTGCCCGTGCCCCAGACGACGTGGCTGTACTGCGGGCTCGGGCTGACGCCCTCCGGGGCGGGGACACGGGTGATCGCGGTGGTGGTCATGGGCAGGATCCTGCCCGGTCGCGGTCAGCCGCGGAAGCCCAGCAGCCCGTGCAGGGCCGCGGCGCCCGCCGAGGGCACCGCCGCCCGGGTGGCCGCGGCCGGCTTCGGCTCGGGCTGCGCCGCGCAGGCCGCGTCCGCGGCCGCCCCCGTCCTCAGGTACGCCGCCACCTTGTCGTCCAGGCACTTGTTGCCGCTCAGCGAGATGCCGTGGTTGCCGCCGCCCTCCTCGACCACCAGGGCCGAGCCCTTCAGCTTCTCCTTCATCGCCAGCGCGCCCCCGAACGGCGTCGCCGCGTCGTCGGTGGCCTGGAGCAGCAGCGCCGGCGGCAGGTCGGCGTTGGCCACGTCCGGCGCCTGCAGCGGCTCCGTCTTCCAGAACGCGCACGGGGCGTTGTACCAGGCGTTGTTCCAGGTCATGAACGGCGCCTCGAGGTGCGTGCGCCACATGTCCGCCCGCCACCGGTTCCAGTCCTTCGGCCAGGCGGAGTCCCGGCACTGCACGGCCGTGTACACGCTGTAGCCGTTGCCCGCAGACGGCTCCACCGCGCCGAACTTCTCGTACGCCGCCACCAGCGGCGCCGGGTCCCCGTCCACCGCGTACTTCGAGAACGCCTCGGCCAGGTTCGGCCAGTAGCCGTTGTAGTACCCGCCCGGCATGTACGTGTCCTCCAGCTCGGACGGGCCCACCTTGCCGCCCGCCGGCTCCGCGCGCAGGGCGTCGCGCACCGCGTACCAGCGCCGCTCCACCTCGGCGGCGTCGGTGCCGAGCCGGTAGGCGGCGTCGTGCTCGGCGACCCAGGCCAGGAAGGCCTTGTGGCGGGCGTCGAAGGCGCGGTCCTGCGCGAGGTTGTCCTCGTACCAGACGCCGCCCGGGTCCACGACGGAGTCCAGGACCAGGCGGTGGATCCGGTCCGGGTGCAGCCGCGCGTACACCGCGCCCAGGTAGGTGCCGTACGAGTAGCCGAAATAGCTGAGCTTCTGCGCACCCAGCGCGGTGCGGATCAGCTCGATGTCGCGGGCGGTGGAGACGGTGTCGATGTAGGGGAGCACGTCCGCGTGCTTGGCCTGGCAGGACTCGGCGAAGGCCTGCACCCGCTTCAGGTTCGCCTCCTCGGCCTGCGCCGCGTACGGCACGGAGTCGGGGCGGACCGGGTTGAAGTGGCCGGCCGTGCAGTCGAGGGCGGGCTCGCTCTTGCCGACGCCGCGCGGGTCGAAGCCGATCACGTCGAACTGGGCGGCGACGTCCTTCGGCAGCGCGGTGGCGATGTACGGCGCCAGACCCCGGCCGCTGCCGCCCGGGCCGCCCGGGTTGACCAGCAGCGGTCCCTGGCTCTTGGCGGCGGTGTGCGGGACGCGGGTCAGGGCCAGGGAGATCTGCCGGCCGGCGGGCCGGGCGTGGTCGAGGGGGACCTTGAGGGAGGCGCACTGCAGCGTCGGGTAGCGGGTCGTGGCGCAGCCGGTCCAGCGCAGTGCGGCGGCCGCCGCGGCGGGGGCGCCGGCGGACGGGTGCGGGGCGGCCGGCGTGGCCCCCGCCGGGCCGGTCACCGCGGCGGCGGTGGCGGCGGCGGACAGCAGGACGGCGGCGCGCTTCTTCAGGGGACCGCGCTTCTTCATCGGGTGCATGGGGCCTCCCAGCCGAGGGTTCTGGGCGGAATCGTCCCGGAAACCCTGCCCGGAAGGCGGCATTGGGCGGCGGATTGGCCCGATGTGATGAGATTTCAGCGGCCGGTGCGACGCGGCCCCCGGATCACAGGAGCGTGAGCTGCGCCGGCCCCGCGGACTCCGGGCCGGCCGGCGGCTCGGGGGCGGCGATCCGGCGGGACGCGCCCCGCCGGGCGGGGCCGATGCCGAATTCCGCCGCCAGCTCGTGGACTTGGCGGGTGATGCGGCGCTGGTACCAGGTGGGCGCGTACGCCCCGTCCGCGTACATCCGCGCGTACCGCCCGACCAGGTGCGGGTGGTGCCGGCCCAGCCAGGCGGTGAACCACTCCCGCGCCCCGGGCCGCAGATGGAGTACCAGGGGTGTCACGGAGGTCGCGCCCGAGGCGGCGACCGCCGCGACGGTGGCCCGCAGCTGCTCGGGGGAGTCCCCGAGGAAGGGGATCACCGGGGCCATCAGCACCCCGCACTCGAGGCCGGCGTCGGTCAGGGCGCGCACGGCGGCGAGCCGCGCGGCGGGGGACGGCGTGCCCGGCTCGACGGTCCGCCACAGGGCGGTGTCCGTGAAGCCGACGGAGACGGAGACCCCGACCTCCGTGACCTCCGCGGCCGCGCGCAGCAGGGGCAGGTCGCGCAGGATCAGCGTGCCCTTGGTGAGGATGGAGAAGGGGTTGGCGCGCTCGTGCAGGGCCTCGATGATCCCGGGCATCAGCCGGTAGCGGCCCTCGGCGCGCTGGTAGCAGTCGACGTTGGTGCCCATGGCGATGTGCGCGCCGCTCCAGCGGCGCGAGCCGAGCTCGCGGCGCAGCAGCTCGGGGGCGTTGGTCTTGACCACGATCTGCGAGTCGAAGCCGAGCCCGGTGTCGAGGTCGAGGTAGCTGTGCGTCTTGCGGGCGAAGCAGTAGACGCAGGCGTGGCTGCAGCCCCGGTACGGGTTCACGGTCCACTCGAACGGCATCCGCGAGGCGCCCGGCACCCGGTTGAGGATCGACCGGGCCCGGACCTCGTGGAAGGTGATCCCGCGGAACTCGGGGGTGTCGAAGGTGCGGGTGACGACGGAGTCGGTGCCGAAGAGGGCGAGCGGCCCGGCCCCTGCGCCGTCCCGGCCGCCGCCGTCGTCCCCGGTCAGGTTGTCCCAGCGCATGGCGCGCCTCCCTCGGTAGCTCACTCCTTCCCGAGAATAGAACAAACGTTCCCATGATCGTGCGGGAGCGGCCTCGCGGGCGAGGTCGGGGGCGCCGTGCCGGAGGGTGTCGCGCAGCCTGAGCAGAGTGCGGCGGCGGGAGCGCGCCCGGACGGACCGGGGCGTGCCCGCCGCGGCGGCGAGGCGGCGCCGACGGGCGCGGTGGCCGGGGCCGCGGCCGCGGGGGCGCACAGCGCGGCCGGCACCGTCCCGGCCGCACCGGTCGCCGCGGTGGCCCCCGGCACCCGGCACCGGGTACCGCGCGTACAGCGGCCGGCGCCTGGTCAGCACCCACCCGGCGAAGGCGGCCCAGGCCAGGCCGATCGCGATCGGCCGGGCGAAGGCGGCCTGCGTCCACACCGAAGCGGACCGGGCCCGGTGGCCGAAGCAGCCCGACCAGCGCCGCCCCGCACCCGCCGGCCGGCCCGGTGATCGACGATCACGGTTCGCCGACGGCCGCCGACCGTCTGCGGCGGCTCAGGTCGTCTCCAGGTGCAGGGGCGGGACGTCCGGCCGGTCGAAGCCGAACACCTGGGCGTACAGCGAGAGTTCCGCCTCCAGGGCGCGGACCATGGTGTCCGCCCGGCGGAAGCCGTGCCCCTCGCCCTCGAACGCCACGTACGCGTACGGTACGCCCCGGCCCCGCAGGGCCGCCCGCAGCCGCTCCGCCTGGGCGGGCGGGCAGACCGCGTCGTCCAGGCCCTGGAGCAGCAGGAACGGCGCGGTGATCCGGTCGGCGCGGGCCACGGGCGAGCGCTCCCGGCAGCGTGCGGCGAGGGTCTGCGGCGGCCCGGCCAGACCCTCGACGTACCGGGATTCCAGGTCGTGTGTCTCCTCGGCGAAGCCCCGCAGGTCCAGGACGGGGTAGCGGATCGCGGCGCACGCGTACAGGGAGGTCGCGGCCAGCGACGCGGCGGCCGTCCAGCCGCCCGCGCTGCCGCCCCGGATGGCGATCCGCTCCGGGTCGGCCGTGCCCTCGGCGGCCAGGGCCCCGGCCACGGCCGCGCAGTCCTCGACGTCGACCACGCCCCACTGCCCGCGCAGCCGCTCCCGGTAGGCGCGCCCGTAGCCGGTGGAACCGCCGTAGTTCACCTCGACCACGCCGATGCCGCGGGAGGTGAAGTACGCGATGTGCAGGTCGAGCACGGGGGACACGTGTTCCGTGGGGCCGCCGTGCGCCCACACCGCGTACGGGGGCAGCTCCCCGGCGGGCGCCCGGCGGGCCGGGTGGCGCGGCGGGTAGACGTGGGCGTGGATCTCCCGGCCGCCGGGCCCGGAGAAGGTGCGGGTCTGCGGTTCGGGGTAGTACGCCGGGTCGACGGGACCCGCTCCGGCCGCGCCCGCCACCCGGGCGTGCCCGCTCCCGGTGTCGAGCTCGACGACCTCGTAGGCGCTGCGCGGGCCGGCCGCGACCCCGTAGACGAGGCTGCCGTGGACGGCGAGGGCGGGCTGCCAGGCGGTCCAGGGCCCGGCGGCGTCCACGAGGTCGCCCGTCCGCGGGTCGAGCACGCCGAGGACCGGGGAGCCGCGGCCGTGCAGCACGGCCACCAGCCCGTCGGGCAGCGGGGCGAGCCAGCGCAGGCCGGGCTTCCACAGCGGGCCGCCGAACTCCTCCTGCCGCGGGCAGAGGTTGACGGCCTCGCCGGTGTGCGGGTCGACCCGGTACGGGTTCCACCAGCCGCTGCGGTCGCTGACCGCGAGCAGGGTGCCGTCGGGCATCCACTCCACCTGGGCGACCGCCTCCTCGGGGCCGCCGACGAGGGTGCGGGCCGCGGCCAGGGTGCCGTCCGCGCGGACCTCGGCGAGCCGGACCTCGGTGCCGTCCCAGGGCATCCGCGGGTGGTCCCACACCAGCCAGGCCGCGTACCGCCCGTCGGGGGACAGCCGCGGGCCGGTGGCGAAGCGGTACCGGTCGTCGGTCAGCTCCCGTACGCGCGAGCGGTCTCCGGCGGCCGAGCCGTCCAGCGGTACGGCGGCGAGGACGCGGCGCACGTCGGTGGGGGCCGGCCCGGTGAACTCCTCCAGCACGCACCAGACCTCGTCCCCGCGCACCACCGGATCGGCCCAGCGCAGGCCGCCGCCGACCGGGGAGAGGGGGGTGAGGGGGCGCGGGGCGCTCCCGCCGGTCCCGCCGGGGGCGTCGGGCTCGTACGCGTACAGCCGCTGGTCGCCGTGGTGGGCGAACACCACCAGCGGTCCGCCGCCGGGCCGCTCGGCCCCCGCCCAGGGCATGCCGCCGTACTCGGTGAAGGCGCTGCGGACGTTCCACGGCGCGGGCAGCACCGAGACCGCGGGGCCGCCGGCCGCGGGGCGGCGCACGAGGGTGCGGCGGCCGCCCTCGGCCGGACGCGGCTCGGTCCACCACACGTCGGAGCCGATGGTGCCGAGGTACTCGGGCCGGCCGTCGAGGGAGGCGGCGAGCGCGGCGTCGACGGGCGAGGGCCAGCTGCCGTACGGCTGCTCGTCCATCACAGCGTCCGCAGCGCGTGGTCGAGGACGCGCACGCCGAAGTGCAGGGCCTCGACCGGGACCCGCTCGTCCACCCCGTGGAAGAGGGACCAGTACTCGAAGTCCGGCGGCAGCTTGAGCGGGGAGAAGCCGTAGCCGGTGATCCCGAGCCGGGAGAACTGCTTGGCGTCGGTGCCGCCCGCCATGCAGAACGGCACGACGCGCCCCTCGGGGTCGAAGCGCTCGACGGACTCGCGCAGGACGGCGAAGGTCCGCCCGTCGACGGGGGCTTGGAGGGCCACCTCGCGGTGGTGGAACTCCCAGGTGACGTCGGGGCCGGTCAGTTCGTCCAGGGTGGCGAGGAACTCCTCCTCCCCGCCGGGCAGCGTCCGCCCGTCGACGTAGGCCGTGGCGTGGCCGGGTACCACGTTGACCTTGTAACCGGCGCTCAGCATCGTCGGGTTGGCGCTGTTGCGCAGCGTCGCCTCGACCAGGGCCGCGGCCGGGCCGAGCTTGGGCAGGACCTCGTCGAGGTCGGTGCTGCGGGCGTACGGATCGACGGACAGGCCCTGCAGGGCGGCGAGTTCGGTGATGCAGGCGGCGACGGTGTCGGTGAGGCGGACCGGCCAGCGGTACGCGCCGATCCGTGCGACGGCGGCGGCGAGCCGGCTGACGGCATTGGACCGGTTCGGCTTGGATCCGTGCCCGGTCGTGCCGTGCGCGGTCAACTTCAGCCAGGCCGTCCCCCGTTCGCCGGCGGCGATCGGGTAGAGGGCCTGTCCGGGACCGTTGTGGACGGTGAAGGCGCCGGACTCGCTCAGGCCCTCGGTGCAGCCCTCGAAGAGGTGCCGGTGGTGGTCGGCGAGGAAGCCGGACCCGTCGACCGCGCTGTCCTCCTCGTCGGCCGTGTACGCGATCACGATGTCCCGGCGGGGCCGGACGCCGGCTCGCGCCCAGGCCCGCACCACCGCCAGCACCATGGCGTCCATGTTCTTCATGTCGACGGCGCCGCGGCCCCACACCACCCCGTCGCGGACCTCGCCGGAGAAGGGGTGCGTGCTCCAGTCGGCGGCCTCGGCGGGGACCACGTCGAGGTGGCCGTGGACCAGCAGGGCGTGCGCGGAGCGGTCGCTGCCCGGGATCCGGGCCACCACGTTGGTGCGGCCGGGCGTGCGCTCCAGCAGGACGGGTTCCAGGCCGGTCGCGGCGAGGCGCTGGGCGACGTACTCGGCGGCGGGGCGCTCGCGGCAGTCGCCGCCGCCGCGGTTGGTGGTGTCGATGCGGATGAGGTCGGAGGTGAACGCGACGGCCTCGTCGAGCGCCACCCGGTCGACCGGGGAGGCGCACGGGGCGCCCGTGCACGGGGCGCCCGCGGCGGCGGCGTCCGCGGGCAGCGGTCCGGGGGCGTCCTCCGAGGCCGGGTGCCGGGGGGCGGCTTCGGGCATGTCAGCCATACTGCTCCTCCACGGCCGCGCCGACGACCGTCGTGACCGCCTTGAAAGTGCGGATCCCCTCGTACATGGTTGCGCTGGTGTACGCGACGCGGCGCTCGCCGCAGCGCTCCACGCCGGGGACGACGGTGGCGGCCATCGCCAGGTGCTCCGCGTCGAACTCGACCTCCACGGCGTGGGGTCCCCGCTGCACCGGGTCGCGGCGCACCGCCAGGCCGGCGGCCTCCTTGGCGGCGGCCCGGATGTCGGCGGCCGTGCGGGCGGGGGTGCGGCAGACGGCGGCGTAGCGGGACACGTGGTCCTTGACGGCGACGGTCACCGCCTCCGGGGCGTAGCCGGCGGCGTCGGCGCAGGTCAGGTCGTCGCCCGTGACGAGGACGACGGGGGCGCCGAACTCGGCGGCGACCCGGGCGTTGAGCAGCCCCTCGCTCGCGCGGACCCCGTCCAGCCAGACGCCGGTGATGGAGTTCTCCAGGTACGTGTGCGCGAGCACGCCCTGCGATCCGGCGCCGGTGTGGTAGCCGACGAAGGCGACGCCGTCGACGTCGCCGTGCTGCACGCCCTCGACCATGCTCAGGGACTTGTGGCGGCCGGTGATCATCTCGGCGCGCTCGTCGAGCCGCTCCAGCAGCAGGTTGCGCATGGTGGAGTGGGCCTCGTTGATCAGGACCCGGTCGGCGCCGCCGTCGAGGAAGCCGAGTACGGCCGCGTTCACGTCGGAGGTGAAAAGGGACCGGCAGCGCTCCCACTGGGGGGTGCCGGGCAGGACGTCCGCGGGCCAGGTGACGCCGGTGGCGCCCTCCATGTCGGCGGAGACGAGGATCTTCATCGGGCCCCCTGGGAGGGTCGGCTGCGATGCGCGGCGCGGCGGGCCGCCCGACCGGACGACCGCCTTCCGCACAGACCTCCAGCCTAGCCTCGCGGGCCCGCCGGGGCCTGCGGGCCACGCCCGGCGCGGCGGTCGAAGTGGCCGCGCGGGGACTGTAGTTCGGCCGGGTGCCGACGCGCCCGGGCGGAGTTCACCCGATGTGGTGAGGCCGTGTGCGCGGCCTCACCCCGGACGGCGCGCCGTGTGCGCGGCCTCACCCCCGACGCCGTACGGACCGGCGGCGGTCAGGGCCGGCGGGTGCCGGTCAGCTCTCCACCTCGCGGGCCAGGTTCTCCAGCACCGTGTCATAGATCCGGCCGAGGCCCTTGGGCGCGAAGGTGCGCTCGAAGAAGCCGCCGATGCCGCCGGCGCCGTTCCAGACGGTGGTGACCACGGCCTTGGACCGGCCCTCGCCGGCCGGGGTGACGAGCCAGGTGGTCACCATGGAGGAGTTGCGGTCCTTCTCCACCAGCTGGCCGTCGGTGGGCTCGGTGACCTCCAGCAGGCAGTCGCGCACGCGCTTGCTCGTGGCCTGCAGCTTCCAGTGGACGAGGGTGCCCTCGCCGTCGCCGCCCTCGCGCACCTCGTACTCGCTGAAGTGCTCGGGCAGCAGCTTGCCCCGGGTGCCGGTGTAGTCCGCCAGCGCGTCGAACACGGTCTCCGCGTCGGCCGCGATGATCCGCTCCGTGGTGGCCTCGACCTGCGCCATACCTGTTCCTCCAGCAGTTGTGTTGCCTCGTCGGCCGCAAGCCAACCACTTCCGGGGCGGCCGCCCAAAATCGGCCCCCCTCCGGCCCGGCTCCGTCCTCCCCAGGGCCGCCCCCGTGTCGTTGCCGCCGCGCCCCGGCCCGTTCCGAGGCGATGCGTGCGCTCCCGTGGAGGGAATGGCTGCCTCCGGGCGGAGGTCCGTCCGCGGGGGCGGAAGCCGGCCGGGCCAGGGCGCGGCAGGGCTCCGTCGCGCCCCCTCAGGCCGTGTGGAGCCAGACGCGGAGGGGTCCCAGCGGGGCGAAGCCGTGGGCGAGGGCCGTGGCGAGGTCCTCGCCGTGCTCGTAGCCGACGACCGGTCGGCCCGGCCAGAGGGCCGCGATGCGGGCCAGGGCGCCCGACCAGGCCTCGTCCGGGGCGACGCCGTCCCGTGTGAACACGTTCGAGACGCCGACCGCACCCGCGGCCTCGTTCGCGACCGCCCCGGCCACGATCCTGCCCTCCTCGGACCGCCCCGCCAGGAAGGCGATCTCCGGCGTCAGCAGGTCCGGCCGGAACAGCCCCGTGGACTCCTCGCCGTCCCAGGCGGCCTCCCACGCGTCGAGGTCCGCCGCGGAGGCGATCCGCGACCACGACAAGGAGGCGGCGGGGGCCGGCGCGGGGGCGTCCGCCGGGCGGTGCATCCACTGCGCCTCGAAGAGCAGTTCGAAGCCGGCCGGGGCGAGGTCGAGCACGGCGAAGCTGTCCTTGACCGAGCAGCCGGGGGAACCGGTGTCGATGGCGGCCGTCAGGGCGGCGGCCGACACCTCCCGGGTCAGGGTCACCGCATCGGGGTAGTAGGGCGGGGTGCGGCGCGCGCTCGTCCAGGAGTCGGCGCCGAACACGCCTCCGGGGCAGACCGCCGCGCACCAGGCGGCGTTGTTGCGCACGGCCGCTCGGAGGGCGTCCTCGGTGTTTCGGGTGATGATCACACCGGGAGCTTGGCACAGCGCCTAGCCTGGGGCGATGTCCTTTTTCCCGTACACCGCGGAGGGCGCCCGGGTCGGCCTGCGCCCCTTCCGGCTCGCCGACGGCCCCGAGTTCACCGCCCGCGCGCGCGAGAGCCGGGACCTGCACCGCCCCTGGCTGTTCCCGCCCGTCACCGAGGAGGAGTACGAGACGTACGCGGCCCCGCTGATCGAGGGCGACGCCCGAGCCGGGTTCCTCGCGTGCGAGCGCGCGACGGGAGCCATCGCCGGGTTCCTCAACGTCAACAACATCGTGCGCGGGGCGTTCCAGTGCGGCGCACTGGGGTACGGGGCCTTCGCGCACGCGGCGGGACGCGGCCTGCTCGGCGAGGCGCTCGAACTGCTCCTCGGCCACGCCTTCGCCCCCCAGGAGCGGGGTGGGATGGGCCTGCACCGGCTGGAGGCCAACATCCAGCCCGGCAACACCGCCTCCCTCGCGCTCGTCCGCGGCCGCGGCTTCCGCCTGGAGGGCTACTCGCCGGACTTCCTCCTCGTGGACGGGGCCTGGCGCGACCACGAACGCTGGGCGATCACCGCCGAGATGGCGGCGGCGTCCGGCCCGGGGGCCGCCTGACCGGCCGCTCCGGCAACCGCGCGGCCCGCCCGCCCGCCCGCCCGGCCCGCCCGCCGGCCGCAGCCGCCGGCAGCCGTCCCCCAGCCGCCCGCCCCGGGCCCGTGGTTCCGTGGTCCCTCTGGCCCCGGCGGCCGCGGTGGCACAGGATGAGGCCATGCGAAGCCTGGTACTCCTCGACGCCCCGTCCAACCTGGGCCTGCGCCCGCCCGCTCCCGGCACCGTGCCCGGCGTGTACAAACTGGCGGGCGCCCTGCGCGAACAGGGCCTGCTGAGCCGGCTCGGCGCCCGTGAGGGCGGGGTCGTCGTACCGCCGCGCTACGACCGCGGCGACTGGAAGGAGGGCGACGGCGTCTTCCACGCCGGGCCGCTCGCCGCGTACACCGTGGCCCTCGCCGACCGGATCGAGAAACACCTGCGGGCCGGGGAGTTCCCCGTGGTGCTCGGCGGGGACTGCTCCATCCAGCTCGGCGCCTCCCTGGCCCTGCGCCGCCTCGGCCGCTACGGACTCGCCGCGATCGACGGCTCCGCCGATTTCCGCCACCCCGGCAACGAGGCCGTCAACGGGCCCGTCGGCGCTGCCGGTGGCGAGGAGCTCGCCCTCGCCACCGGCCGCGGCCAGGCCGACCTCGCCGACCTGGAGGGGCTCGGCCCGTACCTGCGCGACGAGGACGTCCGCCTCTTCGGCCTGCGCGACGACAGCCCCGAGCTGGCCGAACTGCGCGCCGTGGGGATCGCGGCCGCCACCGTCGGCGCCATCCGCGAACGCGGCGCCGAGGCGGTCGCGCGGGCGGCCCTCGACGGGCTGCACCCGCCGGTCACCGCCGGGTTCTGGGTGCACCTGGACGCCGACGTGCTCGATCCGTCCGTGATGCCGGCCGTGGACAGCCCCGACCCCGGCGGCCTCTTCCCCGCCGAACTGGCCGGCCTGCTCGCCGTGCTGGTGGGCTCCCCGCGGTGCGTCGGCCTCAACGTCACGATCTACGACCCGGACCTCGACCCCGACGCACGGGCCGGCGCCCTCCTCGCCGACCTCGTGGCGGGTGCCTTCGCCTGACGCCGCCGCCACGGCACCCGTAACGGCCAAGGCCACGGCTTTGCGTAATCCTGACCGGTGGTGATCCGCGGAACCCCTGTGCACCGGCCGCCGTGGCGTGTTCCATTTCCTGCATGGCCGCCACCACCGTCCACCGTGCCGTACTGACCCTGCCCGCCGCCCCGTTGGGGCCCGAGAACCCGCTGCCCGCACTGCGCCCGCCCGGCGACCTCCACGTACTGGACGAGCGGGCGCGCGACGGCCTGCCCCGCGACATGGCCCGGCAGATCGGCTACGGGCCGCTGCGCTCCCTGCTGCCCGTCCGGATCCTCGACGGCTACGAACGCCGGCGGCAGGAGCGGCGGTTCGACGCCGTCGTCCTGGAGAACGGGCACCTGCGGGCCACCGTCCTGCCCGGTCTCGGCGGCCGCGTCCACTCCCTCGTCCACGTGCCCACCGGCCGGGAACTCCTCTACCGCAACCCCGTGTTCCAGCCCGCCAACTTCGCGCTCAACGGCGCCTGGTTCTCCGGCGGCATCGAATGGAACATCGGCGCCACCGGCCACACCACCCTCTCCTGCGCCCCCCTGCACGCCGGGCTCGTACCGGCGCCGGACGGCGGGGTGATGCTGCGGCTCTGGGAGTGGGAACGGCTGCGCGACCTGCCCTTCCAGGTCGACCTGTGGCTGCCGCAGGACTCGGAGTTCCTGTACGTCGGCGTCCGCGTCCGCAACCCGCACGAGCGGCCCGTCCCCCTGTACTGGTGGTCCAACACCGCCGTCCCCGAGGACCGCGGCACCCGGATCCTCGCCCCCGCCGACGAGGCCTGGCACTTCGGCTACGAGCGCACGCTGCGCCGCGTCCCGGTCCCGCACTGGCAGGGGGCGGACCGCACGTACCCGCTGCACCACGAGTACCCGGCGGACTACTTCTACGAGCTCGCCCCCGACGCCGGACCCCGGCCGTGGATCGCCGCCCTCGACGCGGAGGGCCGGGGCCTGGTGCAGACCTCCACGGCCCGGCTGCGCGGCCGCAAGCTCTTCGTGTGGGGCGCCGGCGAGGGCGGCCGGCGCTGGCAGGACTGGCTGACCGAGCCCGGCACCGGCGGCTACGCCGAGATCCAGGCCGGCCTCGCCCGCACCCAGCTGGAGCACGTACGCCTCGAGGGCGGGACCGAGCTGAGCTGGCTGGAGGCGTACGGGCCGCTGGCCGCCGACCCCGCGGCGGTGCACGGCCCCGACTGGGCGGCGGCCCGGGCGGCGGCCGGACGGGCCCTCGACACCGCCCTGCCGGCAGGCCGAGTCGACGCGGCGTACGCCGCCTGGCGCAGCGCCGCGGCCGATGCCGAACCGGCGGAGCGGCTCGCCTCCGGCTCCGGCTGGGGCGCCCTCGAAGTCCTGTGCGGCGGCCACAAGCTCCCCGGGACCCCGTTCGCCGAATCCGACCTGGGCGAGCCCCAGCAGCCCTGGCTGGAGCTGTGGCGCACCGGCGTCTTTCCCGCCCCGCGCCGGGTGGCGCCGCCCGGCCCCAGCCTGGTGGCCCCGCACTGGCGGGACATGCTGGAGACGGCCCCCGCGGACCCGCTGACCGAGTACCACCTGGGCGTGGCCCAGTGGCATGCGGGCGATGTGGCCCAGGCGGTGCGCAGCTGGGAGCGCGGCCTGCCGCTGGCCCCCTCGCGCTGGCCGCTGCTGCGCTGCCTGGCGGCGGCCGACGCCCTGATCGGCGACCCGGACCGGGCGGCCCGGCGCTACGCCGAGGCCTTCGAGGACCTGGCCGCCGAGAGCCGCGGCGGCGACGCCTGGACGGCCGCCGAGTCCGCCCTCGGCCGCGAGGCGATGACCGCCCTGCTGGAGGCCGGCCGCCCCGCCGAGGCCCGGGCCGTGTGGAACCGGCTGCGCCCTGCCCTGCGCGAGCAGCCCCGCTTCCGCCTGCTGGCGGCGATGCTCCTGGCGGCGGAGGGCCACGCCGCCGCGGCCCGCCGCGTCTTCGAGGACGGCTTCGAACTCCCCGACCTCCGCGAGGGCGACGACATCCTGTCCCAGGTCTGGTCCCGCATCACGGACCGCCCCCTCCCCGCGGCCTACAACTTCCGCATGCGGCCCCCGGGGTGAGGCGGCTGCCGGCGCCACCGGGCCCGCGCCACGGCCCCTCCAGGACGCGCCCCTCGCCGCGGGGCGCTCCTGCCGTGTGGGGGACGGCCACGCCCACCCGGCCACCGTCCCGCCGTGCGCCAGCACCCGGGCCACCGAGCGGGGAAGTTCCGCCGGGGCGGGGCCGGTCGTCGTCACCGGGGATCACTCACAAGTGGAGGGTTGGTTGCACTTGCGCAGGTACTGCCACAGCTTCGGCGCAGAACTGCGGCCTCCCCGGAATGAGTCGAGCCCCAGGGGTCGATGACATAGGCAGGCTTTCGCTGTGAGGCCAGCCCGCCGGGGTCAGGAACGGATGAACGCGAGGATGTCCGGGTTGAGGACCTCCGGGTGCGTCGACAGCATCCCGTGCGGATAGCCCTCGTAGGACTTGAGGGTCCCGTTCTTCAGAAGCTTGACCGTCAGGGGTGCCGAGTCGTCGTACGGGACGACCTGGTCGTCGGTTCCGTGCGCGACGAGGACGGGCACCTCGATCTGCTGCAAGTCCTCGGTGAAGTCCGTCTCGGAGAACGCCGCAACGCACTCATAGTGCGCGATCGCCGCGCCCATCATGCCCTGGCGCCACCAGTTGTCGATCAAGCCTTGCGACACCTGCGCTCCGGGACGGTTGAAGCCGTAGAACGGCCCCGAGGGAATGTCAATGAACGACTGAGCCCGGTTGCCGGCAACGCCCTCACGGAAGCCGTCGAAGACCTCCATCGGCAAGCCGCCCGGGTTGGCCTCCGTCTTCAGCATCAGCGGTGGCACCGCGCCCACCAGGACCGCCTTTGAGACACGGCCGGGCTTGGCGCGGGCGACGTAGCGGGCGACCTCGCCGCCGCCGGTGGAGTGACCGATATGCACGGCGCCCCTCAGGTCGAGTGCGTCGGTCAGGGCGGTCACGTCCGCGGCGTAGGTGTCCATGTCGTGGCCGGTCGCGGTCTGGGTGGAGCGTCCGTGGCCACGGCGGTCGTGGGCGATGACCCGGTAGCCCTGCGCCAGGAAGAACAACATCTGATTGTCCCAGTCGTCGGCGCTCAGCGGCCAGCCGTGGTGGAAGACGATCGGCTCCCCATCCCGAGGACCCCAGTCCTTGTAGAAGATCGTGGTGCCGTCGTCGGTCGTGACTGTACCCATCGCAGATCCTCCGCTCGTCCAGGCGCACCCCAGCCACGGACCATGAGTGCGGGGCACCTGTGACTTCACGCCCAGCGGGCGCGGTCCGGATATATGGCCCACGTTACGCCGTGCCCCTGCGGGCCACATCCGCAGCTTGTCGACGTCCGCCAAGTCTCAGAGATCGTCTCAAGGACGGCCCCGTGCGACACGCATCTCAAGGTCGGCAGGTGTGGCCAACTGTGACGCTCCGAATGGCCATGTAGGACAGGGTGAGACTCGATGTCGACGAGGACGGTGCCGCAGGTCCGACCCTTGCGGAAGGCGAACCCGTCGATGCCGAGTATCCGTGGGGCCCGTGCCGGCACATGGGACCAGGGTGCCTGCGTCTTCAGCGACCACGCGACTACGTCGTGTGCAGAGGTTTCCTGAAGGACCTTCGGAACACAGGCCCGGCGAAGGGGATGATCGCGGACATCACCTTGGCCTTCAACGAGGTGGGGTGCCGCTCGAGTCTGACGTCGACGCGGGTGCCGTTGTCCGTGGGAGTCATCTGAAACTGCCAGCCCCCCGAGCCGAAGGGCACCGAATCGCGAGTGGTGACGGTGACCCTGTTCGTCGAGGGGTCCCATTCGTAGCGTGCACGCTCCCATGACTTGTCGTTCCCCTCGGTCACCTCCGCCCAGGTGTCACCCCGCTCATGAACCTGGAAGTGCTCGGCATCGATGGAAGACCACTCCTCGACCCGGGATGGGCTGAAGTTCGTCAGCACCCCCATCACCTCGTCCGGGCTCATCGAGGAGTTCACGTGGAAGTGGACGGATGGCATGATCTGCTCCCTGGTTCGAGATGACCATTGCCTGCCGGCGTCGTCGGCGTTCATCTCTCGCGTGCCTGGCTCACTTCGCCACCGCCGGTCCGCAATGACCGGAATGACCGACTTCCAGAATGCACCTCTGCCCAGTACGGTGCACCAGCTGGTTCCTGGCCCGCGCCCGTGTGATCGCGTCCGGGGCCGGCATGGTCTCGCGGAGTGAGCAAGGTGGGCATTGCCGCAGGCGGACTGATCACCGCGACTGGCCGCGGAGCCCGCAGCGCGGCGTTGCGATGAAGCCGCACTCCGAACGTCGTTGTTGGATCGCCCCTCGGGCGCCAGTTCGGCGCCGGGCAGACTGGCCGGGAATCCTTCCTACAGGTTCAGCCGCTGGACGGCCGTCCTGCTGAGCGAGAACGCATGCAACAGGACTCCACATCGTTCGTCGTAGCGGGAGCCGATGAGCGTGATACCTGCACCCCTTCTCAACAGGTCTCCTGCAGGGTGATGCGGTCACGACGGCAGTTCGGTCCCTGCCTGCTCGCGCACCATGTACTGGGCATACCAGTCCGGCCAGTTCTCGTCCTCCGCACCGATGCGGCTCTCGTGCTCGCCGTGCGCGGCCGCGGCACGGCGCAGCGCGCTCGCCAGGTCCCCGGCCGAGCCGAACGTCGTGGTCGCGGGATCGAGGCGTCCCGGAAGCCGGCTGGTGACCTCCTGCAGAATCCAGCCGTTGCCGTCCGGGTCGCTGAAGGACAGAAACGAGCTGTAGCTGGTGCGCCGTGGATCCGGCCCTGGCACCCGGGCCTCCGTCCCGGCGTGGTGGAAAACGCCGCCGGCGTCGTGGAACACCGCGCTCGGCTCGGCTCCGAGCCGTTTCAGCTCAGCGTGTGCAGCATTGATGTCGTCCACGATCAGGTGCAAGCCCTGAGCTGAGCCCGGCGTCTGGGATGTGACCGAGGCGCCGAAGATGACCGATGCCGGTGAGCCCGGCGGCGTCACCTGCACGACCCGGAAGTTCTCGTCCGGGGCGACGTCCGCGTCCAGTCTCCAGCCCAATCGCGTGTAGAAGCTCTTGGCCCGGTCGATGTCGGACACCGGCACCACCACGACTTCAAGTTTCATGTCCATTCACTGACACCTCCGACTGAGACCTTCTGGGTGCGTACAAGATGCCGCCACGACGGGACTCGCACCGCCGGACGCGGGCGAGGCCGGGGCTCCGGGCGGCGGCGACGGGCGGCCCGGGCGGCGATGCGTGCCACGGCTCGGCTCCGGCCGGCATGTCCGACGCCTCCTGGGGCCTCCGCGGCCACCAGTCGTGAGCGTGGGCTGTTGATGTCCGGGCAGCGGAACCGAAGCGAACCGTGTCCTCATCAGCAGAAACCCGTGGTGGCACGGGCACGGGCACGGGCATGGCCGTGGCCGGCAGGCGGCTACGGTCTGTCTCTGACGGCGCCGGTGCCGAGTCGGGTGAGCAGCCAGAAGGTGATCGCGGTGCCGGTGCCGTATGCGACGTGCGCGCCGAAATCCCAGGCCAGGACCTTTGTGTCGTACTGCCAGATCGGCTTGTACAGCCCTGTGATCGGCAAGGTGACGTAGTCACCGGCGAACACGGCGGCACCCCATGGGACGCCGTAGACAGGGCAAGGCCTGGGTAGTGATCCGGCCACGATGCCATAGGCGGCGCCCGCCGCTGAGCCGTAGGCCCAGTGAGCGATGGTGCTGATGAGCCAGGCGGAACCACCGGGAAGCCGGCGCTGCGTGAAGCCCTCGATGACCCGCTTCGCCACCTGCCCCGGGGCGGGGGCCTTCTCCCAGCTTTCGACCGGCGCGAATTCCCAGGCGAGCGGGCTGTCCGTCCCGCCTGAGCGACGGTACTTCAGGTAATGGACGGCATCCAGACACGCCGTTCCCACCGCCCCGGCCAGCAGGCCGGCTGTGACCGCCGCGAGGGGAGTCAGCGGGTTTACTCGGGAGCGCATGACGCAATCTCCATATCGGTCAGGGCCGAAAGGATGACGCCCTTCCTCACTGGCCGCGGCGCGGAGGCATGCGGCCCGCATCGAGTATCCGGCGGCCGGCGAAGGTCCGCGAGCGCAGGCGGCAAAGGACCGTGGGTGCATGCGGGGCGAAGGACCGGGGCCCGCCGCTGCCCGGACAGCAACAGGCCCTGGGCGCGCAGGTGAGCCGGTCGGCACTGGTCGACGTCCTACGCCAGGGCGCCGCCTCCTTCCGCATGCGCCGCGCCATGCTCCAGGCGCATGCTGGAAAGGCAGCGACGAACCTACCTGCGGCGTACCCATCCGTGACACCGCCTGGGTACATCCGCTGCCTGTCGGAAGCTACTTGGTGGCCCAAGGGCGCCGGCGCCGAGCGCGCCCGCACGACCTCGCGCCCGAGTATTCCCCGAAGCCCAGGCTCGCCTTGATCGTGACTACGAGGAGGGCGTGTGATGTCGGATCAGTTGAACGCTGCACTTTCGGGACAGGCCCCCACAGCGCTTGCCGAAGACGTCTCTCTCGCGACTCCACTGGCTGCGCCCCGCATCACCGGTCGTGACGCTGCTTCGGCAGCTCTCGGTACGTACCAGCAGGCGCTCGGCGCGCCCGAAGCTACTGTCCGACTCAGGGGAGATGACGTGGAGGGGGTCGTCTACAGCGCGAGCACCGGCGGACGAGAGACAGAGATCGTCGCGCTGGCCCGTCGCAACGCTGCGGGCCTGATCGACACGATCGACGTCTACGGTCGGCCGTGGCCGTTCATGGCCGTTCTGCGCGAGGTGATCGCGCAGACAGACCCCGCTCTCGCAGACCCGACCCTGGGATCTGGACCGTATGCCCCGGAAGGGCCGACACCGGTTTGGGTAGACCATCCAGCCGTTCCGCCGCTGGCGCAGGACGTCACCCTGTACTCCCCTATCCTGCGCGAAGAGCCGACAGGGAAAGCTGTCGTCGGGTCCATCCTCCAAGCGGCGGCGCAAAGTTTCAGCGACCTCAAGGTACGTGCCGTTCTCGACATTGAGGGCCAGACGGGATTCGCGGTGGTGATCGACGAAAACGTGGACGGCGGTCACGTTCAGCAACTGGTCGAGATCTTCACGTTCAACGATGCGGGCGAGGTCGCAGGGATCCGAATCTTCACCCGGCCGTGGCTTGTGACCGCCCAGTTCCGTAAGAGCATGTACGCCCTGCTGAAAGACACTCTCGGCCCCGAATTCTGGGAGGGGCCCGACGCGGAAGAACCCTTGCGCACTCCCTGACACGAAACCCCGGCCGTGACTCATGGACCGTCTCTTGGCGCATCCCAAGACCACTGCGCCGGCGCACGCGGAAGGCCGGGCAGGGCGGATGCCTTCGCCGTGGCTTCAGCCGGTGGTGAGCACCATCCGGAAGCGGGCGGCGCCGGACAGCATCCTCTTGTACGCCTCATCCGCTTGGTCCAGCGGCACGGTCTCGATCATCGGGCGGATCCCGTGCAGGGCGCTGAACGCCATGGTGTCCTGCACGTCCTGAGCGGTGCCGGACGGGTGGCCGCGGATGACTTTGCCGCTCAGTATGAGCTGGTTCGGGCTGATTCCCAGCGGCTCGGGGTCGGCGCCGATGACCACAAGCTCGCCGCGGGGGCTGAGCCCTTCCACAGTCGCCGTGATGGCCGCGGAGTTGGCGGCAGTGGCGAGAACCACTCTGGCGCCACCGAGTGACCGCAGCGCGTCCGCGACCGTGGTGTCCGCCGTGCTGTCGACGTAATGGTGGGCACCGAGCTGCTTGGCGAAGTCGGCCTTGTCCGGCCCGCGGGCGATGGCAACGGTCTCGAACCCCATCGCGGCCGCATACCTCGTTCCCAGGTGGCCAAGGCCGCCGATGCCGAGTACGGCGACCAGATCGCCAGGCCGTGCGGAGCTGCGGCGCAGTCCGTTGTACACGGTCACCCCAGCACAGGCCAGGGGCGCCGCGTCGGTCGCCCCCAGGGCGTCGGGGATCCGTGCCAGGGCGTCGGCCGGTGCGATCACCGTGTCGGCGAACCCCCCGTCGTATGCCCATCCGGGTACCTTCAGGTTCTCGCACACGATGAAGTCGCCTTGTCTGCACGGCGTGCAGTGCCGGCAGCTGCCGCCGAACCAGCCCACCGCCACACGGTCGCCCACCCGCCAGCCGCCGTATGTTCCCTCGCCGACCTCTTCGATTCGCCCGGCGATCTCGTGCCCGGGGACCAGGGGGAACCGGACGCCAGGCAGGAGGGCATTCACGAATGCGGCGTCGCTGTGGCAGATACCGCACGCCTCGACAGCGATCCTCACGTGTCCGGGGCCGGGCTGCGGGACCTCACGCTCGACGATCTCCAAGGGGCCGCCGACCGCGGCGACCTGCGCCACTCGATGGACACTCATCTGGATCTCTCCGTGGTAGGCGCGTATGGGCACCCCTACGTCCAGCAGACCAGCTCTGAGCCCATCACGCACACTGGACCCATGCAGGTGAACATCCGGACAGCTGACTTGCTCGCCCGGCCGGCAGTGAGGGGCTGCCGCAGCGGGCCAATCGGCACCCGTCACGCAAGGCGATGCGCTCACGCCACTTCTGGAGCGGATCGACGCACGTGAACGCGAGCTCGCCGGCGAGACACAGCGCAGATCCGCGCGCAGATGGACGAGTTCGCCGCGCGTCTGCGTGAACTCGACGAGGAGATCGAGAGCCTGGCGGTGACCCGTAACCTCCGTTCCAGGCCACCTGTCCGTCACGGCTGCCACAACGCAATCGCCAGTGACCCGTCATGCGGAGCCACTGCATCGTTGCGACGAGTTCTTCGCCGAAGTCCTCGCAGAGCGCGAGCAACTCGCGGACGTGGACGAGTCGAGCAGCCCTGCGGAATCGGGGAGAACCCCGAGAGCGCCGTGGCAGGCGGTCTCGACAGCGACGTGGCGCGACGCGAAAGAGCCCTCGCTCGCCCGATCCGCCAGGTCGGCGAGGTACTGGCGGTGGGCTTCCTCCGCGGGTGGGCCGTTCGGTGAACGGCCGTGCCGCGGGTCAGGCGCGGCAGAGGATCTCGCCGTTCAGGACCGCGAACCAGGCGTCGGGGGAGGCGGCCCAGCGGTGCCAGGCCCCGGCGATCGCCGACAGGTCCCGCTCGCCGGCGTGGCCGCCGGCGGTGGCGCGGGCCGCGTAGGACGAGGCCGTCGTACGGTCCGCCCACAGGGACGACCACCAGGCCGTCTCCTCGGCGGAGGCGTAGCACCAGGCCGTCGCCGAGGCGCGGACGTCGGTGAAGCCGGCGGCCCTCGCCCACGCCGACAGGCGGCGTCCGGCGTCCGGTTCGCCGCCGTTGGCGCGGGCCACCCGCCGGTACAGGTCCAGCCATGCGTCCAGGCCGGGCTCGGCCGGGTACCAGGTCATCGCCGCGTAGTCGGCGTCCCGGGCGGCCACGATGCCGCCCGGCCGGCACACCCGGCGCATCTCGCGCAGCGCCCGCACCGGGTCGCCGACGTGCTGGAGGACCTGGTGGGCGTGGACCACGTCGAAGGAGTCGTCCGGGAAGTCCAGCGCCTCGACGTCCGCCGCCGCGAAGGTGATCGCCTGCTCCAGGCCGCGTTCCTCCGCGTACGCCGCCGCCTGCTCCAGTACGTCCGGCGCCGCGTCCACGGCCGTGACCCGGCCGCCGGGGGCGACGAGCTCCGCCAGGTCCGCGGTGATGGTGCCCGGGCCGCAGCCCACGTCCAGGACGGACAGGCCCGGGCGCAGTTCGCCGAGCAGGTACGCCGCCGAGTTCGCGGCGGTCCGCCAGCGGTGCGAGCGCAGTACGGACTCGTGGTGCCCGTGCGTGTAGACGGACGGCTCCCTGGTGCCCATGTCCCGACTTCCTCTCGTCGCCGAAGTGGTGTGATCACCGTAGGGGATCGGACCGGGATATGAGATATGCGTTTTGCCATGTGGACAGCACCCTTGCCGTGCAGGGGCCTGCGGCCGGTGGGTGGCAGGGTGTTGCCGGGGCGAGGACAGTGGGCAGCAAGGCAGGCGCCCAGCCCGCCCGGGAGGCGGTGAGACCCATGCCGGAGACGCTGCTCGAACAGCACGCCGCGGCGCTGCGGCTCTTCGGTGAGCGCGTGCGCGCCGTCGCGGCCGACCAGTGGGGCGCCCCGACCCCGTGCACCGAGTGGAGCGTGCGCGACCTGGTCAACCACGTCACCGGCGAGCAGCTGTGGGTCCCGCCGCTGGTCAGCGACGGCAGCACCGTCGAGGAGGTCGGCGCCCGGTTCGCCGGCGACGTGCTCGGCGCGGACCCGCTCGCCGCATGGGAGCGGGCCGCGCAGGCCGCACACGACGCCTTCGCCGCGCCCGGCGCCCTGGAGCGCACCGTGCAGCTGTCGTACGGGCCCACGAAGGCGGCGGCGTACTGCTCGGAGCTGACCGCCGACTGCGTGGTGCACGCCTGGGACCTCTCCCGCGGCATCGGCGCCGACGACCGGCTGCCGGACGGGCTGGTGGAGTTCTCCATCAAGGAGGTCATGCCGTACGCCGACGGGCTCGCGACCAGCGGGATGTACGCCGAGCCCCTGGAGGTCCCGCCCGGTGCGGACGCCCAGACCCGGCTGCTGGCCCTGCTGGGGCGCAAGGGCTGAGCCGGCTGCGCGGCGGCCGGCCCCGGGGGCGCACACAACAGGCGCAGGGCGGCGAACAACCGTATAAAGGGCATCGTCATCAAGGGCACCGCCCCTCGCGGAAAGGGAGCAGGGCAGCGGACGGGGCGGGCGGACGCAACGGGGAAGGCGGAGCGAGGTGGAGGGGATGCAGCGCACGGCGCAGGGCCGCGGCCCGGTCCGGTACGGGCCGCCCGCGCCGCCGCCGGGCCTGCCCGTGCTGCCCGAGCTCACCGCCGTGATCGCCGCGGCCGCCGAGCGGTCCGCCCCCGAACCGCCGGGCGGCTCGGCACCCGTACGCGAGGCCGCCTGCCGGCACTGGGAGCGGCGCGGGCTCGCCACCGGGCCGGAGGACGTCGCCGCCGGGCCCGGCGCACCCCCGCTGCTGCTCGCGCTGCTCGGCGCGTACGGGGGCGACGTGCTGCTGCCCCGGCCCTGTCCCGCCTGGTGGACCCCCGGGATCCGGCTGCTGGGACGGCGGGCGTACCACGTGCCGACCCCGGCCGAGTGCGGCGGCGTACCGGATCCGTACGCCCTGCTGGAGACCGTACGGCGGGTACGGGCCGAGGGCGGCGACCCGCGCGTGCTGCTGCTGTCGGTCGCCGACGACCCGACCGCGACCGTCCCGCCGCCCGAACTGCTGCTGGAGGCCTGCGAGGCCGCCGCCACCGCCGGCCTCTTCGTCGTCAGCGACGAGAGCTGGCGCGACACCGTGCACCGGCCGCACGACACCCTCGTCCTGAGCCCCGCCGAGATGCTCCCGGACCGGACCGCCGTGCTCCTGGACCTGTCCGGGGCGCTGCTGCCCGCCGGGTGGCCCGCGGCCGTGGTCCGCTTCCCCGGCACCCCGCACGGCGCGGGGCTGCGGGCCGGCACGCTCGACATCCTCGCCGCCACCGGCTCCCTCGTCGCCGGTCCCGTCGCGGGGGCCGCCGCGCACGTCCTCGGCGAGCCGGGCACCGTCGCCGAGCGGGTCCGGGCGGCCGCCGCCCTGCACGGCGCGGTCGCCTCCGCCGTGCACGCCCGGCTGCTGGCCGCGGGCGCGCTCGCCCTGCCCCCGCAGGCCGGGCGCCACGTGTACGCGGACCTCGCCCCGCTGCGGCCGGGGCTGGCCCGCCAGGGCGTCCGCGACGCGATGGAGCTGGAGGACTGGCTGGGCGCCCGGCTGGGCACCCCGGCCCCCGGCGGCCAGCGGTTCGCCGACGAACTGGGCGCCCTGCGGGTGCGGCTGTCCACCGGCCCGCTGCTCGGCGCCACCGCGGAGGAGCAGCTCGCCGCGCTCACCGCCCGCGACCCCCTCGGCCTTCCGCACCTGCGGGACTCCCTGGACCTCCTCGGCTCGGTCCTCGCCGGGCTGACCCCCTGACCGCACCACGCGCCGACCGCCACCACCCGGTGAACGGAGACTCCCAGATGAGGGACCACCCGACCTGCGACAACGCCACCCCCGAACCCACGCCGCCGCCCGCCGCGGGCGCGTACCGGGCGTCCGGCAGCGAGGAAGGCGGGGGCGGCGGGGGCGGCGGCGCCCCCGCCGGTGCAGCGGCCGCGGGCGGACCCGGGGCGGCCGCGGCGCCGCAGGCCGGTGCGGCATCTTCCACGGCGGCTTCCGCGGCGCCGGCCCGGCCGGCCGGCCCGGGGAGCGGGGCGCGGGCTGCGGCTCCCGGGACCGCGACCGCGTCGGCCACGGCAGCCGCGGCCGACGCCGCGGCCCGGAAGGCGGGATCCCCGGCGGCCGCGCCCGAGCCGGCCGGGGGCCCGGCCGCCGGGTCCGCCGCAGCGGCGGGCGGCGGGCTGCGACGGCTCGGGGAGCACCGGAGCTGGCCGCGGTCGTTCGCCGACCGGCTGACCACGCCGCTGCCCGGACTGCGCGCCTACGCCAAGCTGGCCCGCGGAGGCGCCTTCCGGCCCGGGCCCGACGGGCTGCGCGGGATCCCCGACCTGCCGTACGAGCCGGCCCCGCTGCCGGACGTCGCCCCCGGCACGGCCTGTGTCACCTGGGCCGGCCACGCCAGCTGGGTCGTGCGCACCGGCGGGCTGACCGTGCTCACCGACCCCGTCTGGTCGCGCCGCATCATCGCAACCCCGGCCCGGATGACCCCCGTCGGGGTCCGCTGGGAGGAACTCCCGCCGGTGGACGCGGTGGTGATCAGCCACAACCACTACGACCACCTCGACGCCCCCACCCTGCGCCGGCTGCCCCGCCACACCCCGCTCTTCGTCCCGGCCGGCCTCGCCCGCTGGTGCCGCCGCCGCGGCTTCACCCGCGTCACCGAGCTCGACTGGTGGGAGTCCGCGGAACTGGGCGGGGTGCGCTTCGACTTCGTCCCGGCCCACCACTGGTCCAAGCGGACGCTGATCGACACCTGCCGCAGCCTGTGGGGCGGTTGGATCCTCACCGACACGCAGTCCGCCGAGCCGCGCAGGACGTACTTCGCCGGGGACACCGGCTACGGCCACTGGTTCGCCGAGATCGGCCGCCGCCACCCCGGGATCGACCTCGCCCTGATGCCCATCGGGGCCTACGCGCCCCGCTGGTGGCTCGGCGACGTCCACACCGACCCCGAGGAGGCCGTGCAGGCCTGCCTCGACGTCGGCGCCCGCCGGATGGCCCCCATGCACTGGGCCACCTTCGTGCTGTCCGCCGAGCCGGTGACCGAGCCGCTCCACCGGGTCCGCGCCGCCTGGGCCCGCGCCGGCCTCGCCCGCGCGGACCTGTGGGACCTGCCGATCGGCGCCTCCCGCAGCTGGTGAGCCCCCCGCCGCCGCGGCCCCCGCGGCGTCAGCCCGCCGGGCGCCGCCGCAGCCGCGGCCGCAGCCGCCGCCACACCGCCGGACCGGCACTGATCAGCAGCGTCACGGCCACCGCCGCCACCACGCCCTTCCACGGCTCCGAGAACAGCGATCCGCCCAGGATCCCGATCAGCCCGTACGTCGCCGCCCACGCCGCGCACGCCGGGGCGTCGCCCCGCGCGAAGCGGTGCAGCGGCACCTGCCCCAGCAGGCAGGCCAGCATCACCGGGATCCGGCCCGCCGGGACCAGCCGGGACAGCACGAGCACCAGCACCCCGTGCTCGTCCAGCTGCGCCCGCGCCTGCGCCAGCCGCTCCGGCGCGGCCCGAGCCCGCAGCCGCTCCAGCCGGCGCGAACCGCCCGGCGAGCGCACCCCCCGCTGCCCCAGCCAGTACAGCGCGAGGTCCCCGGCGAACGCCGCCGCCGCAGCCACCGCGCACACCGCCACCACCCCCAACGGCAGGGGCAGCGAGCGCTGGTGGAACGCCACCACCGCCGCCGAACTCACCAGCGCCCCCGTCGGCACCACCGGCACCAGCGCACCCAGCGCCACCAGCACGAACAGCGCCGGGTACCCGACCGCCTGCTGCGCCGTCTCCGGCGGCACCCGCCCCGCCGCCACGGCGAGCGCATGGCCGAGCCCGGACCCGGGCCCCGCCCCCCGCATCACGGCAGCCTCACCCGCTCCCCGTGCCCCGGCACCCGCACCGCCGCCTTCGGCGCCAGCCGCCCCGCGAGCCGCGCGAACTCCTCGCCCGGGGCATGGAATTCGTGCGGCCGCACCGCATCCATCCCGACGGGCCAGTACGTCCCGTAGTGCACCGGCACCGCCGCGGCCGCCGCCAGCGCCGCCAGCGCCTGCGCCGCCCGCCCCGCGTCCAGGTGCCCCGGCCCCAGGTACGGCCCCCAGCCGCCCACCGGCAGCAGCGCCACGTCCACGGGCCCCACCTCCTCGGCCATCGCCGCGAACAGCCCGGTGTCACCGGCGAAGTACGTCCGCCCCGCGCCCTGCACCACGTACCCCAGCGCCGGGGACAGGTGCGGCCCGAACGGCAGCCGCCGGCCGTCGTGCCGCGCACGGACCGCCCGTACGCTCACCCCGTCCCGTACGCCGACCTCGTCACCCGCACCCACCTCCGCCACCGCCAGCGACCGCAGCCGGGCCAGCCGCGCCAGCCCCGGCACCGCCCGGCGCGCCCCGCGCGGCACGACCAGCCGCGTCCCCGGCGCGAGCCGGGCCAGCGACGGCAGGTGCAGGTGGTCGGCGTGCAGGTGCGAGACCAGCACCACGTCCGCCACGGCCGCCTCGGCCGGGGGCAGCGCCCCGCGCCGCCGCCGCAGGTGCGCCAGCCGCGCGGCGAACAGCGGATCCGTCAGCACCCGCACCCCGGAGTCCACGACGGTGCAGGTGGCGTGCCCCCACCAGGTGATGTCCACCGGTCCCGGCCTCCCCGTCCTCGCGCGGCCCCGCACCGTCCGAGCCTAGGCTGCCCCCTCCCGGCGCCCGCAACCGGAACCGGCCCGGCGCCGCAACCGGAACCGTCCCGGCGCCCGCAACCGAAACCGGCCGCCCCCCTCCTCGCGGGCCGCGGATCGGAGTAGGGTCGGGCGGCATGGATGAGCTGCGCGTGGCCGCGATTGCCAGCCTGGCCCCGCTCGAGGATCTGGACACCGACCCGTTCGCCGTGGACACCCGGAGCCAGCACGCCATGTGCGACCGCTGGGCCGCCGACCAGGGCTACGTCGTCACCAAGGAGCTGCTCGTCTACGGGCTGCGCGCCGACCACCGCGGGCTGTGGTGCGACGTGGACGCCGGGCAGGTCGACCTGTTCGTCGCCCCCAACCACCGCGTCCTGGCCCGCGCCCTGCGCTCCGTCGAGGAGTTCGCCGCCGAATGCCGGCGGCGCGGCGTACGGCTGGAGACCGCCGGGCTCGACGAGCCGCAGTACACCTCCGCGATGAAAGCCGAGGTGCACCGCCGCCTGTCGATGCCGACCGCGGGCTACGACGGCACGTAGGCCGCGGCGCCCGGCGGACGCGTGCGCCCCGCCGCCGCGCGGGCCGGGTCGGCCGGGTCGCGCCCGCACGCCGCCGGCCGGACGTGCGTACGCCCGTGCGCCGTCCGCGTGACCCGCCGTCCCCGCTCCCGCTGTGCGACGCTGGACGGGGCGGCGGGGTCCGCGGGCGGGGCGAACTCCCGGGGTCTGCCGGGGGAGACGCGAGGCGGGTGCGGCGTGCAGCGAGGACGGTGGCGGAGTGCGGGCGGCGCCCTGATGCGGATCGCCGTCGTCTGGGCGGTGTCCACGCTGACGATGCTCGCCCTGGCCGGCCTCCTGCCCGACTTCCGGCTCCAGTCCGAGGACGGCGACAGCGTCACCCGGGTCGGGCTGACCGCGGCCTGGGGCGCCGGCGCGTTCGGCCTGCTGAGCGCGCTGGTGTGGCCGGTGGTCGTCCGGGCCCTGCTCCTCGTCCCGGCCCTGGTGCTGGGCCTGCTCGTCTTCTTCCTCAACGGCTCGCTCCTGCTGATGGCGCTCAGCCTCATCCCGTCCGACCGGGCCGAAGCGGCCCCCGAGACCGCGGTGGTGGTGGCCGCGGTGATGTCCGCCGTCGCCTCCGCGACCTCCACCGCGCTCGCGGTCCGCGACGACGAGGCCTACCGCCGCCGCCTCTACCGGCTCGCCGACCGGCGCCGCCGGCGCCGGCGCGGCCCGGGCGCCCCGGGCTCCGCCGAGCCCCCGCCCGGGCTGCTCTTCCTCCAGCTCGACGGCGTCGGCCACGCGGTGCTGCGCGACGTCGTCGCGCGCGGCCTGATGCCGACGGTGGCCGACTGGCTGGAGCGCAGCCACCGCATCACCCCCTGGCGCACCGACTGGTCCAGCCAGACCGGCGCCAGCCAGCTCGGCATCCTGCACGGCTCCACCTTCGACGTGCCCGCCTTCCGCTGGTACGAGAAGGACACCGGCGAGGTGGTGGTCTGCAACCGGCCCACCAGCGCCGCCGAGCTCCAGCGGCGCGCCGTCGCACGGACCGGCGACGGCGGACTGCTCACCCTGGACGGGGCCAGCCGCGGCAACCTGTTCAGCGGCGGCGCCGACCAACTGGCCCTGGTGCTCTCGGTCTCGGCCCGGCGCGGGCGGGCGAACCGCTCCCGGGCCGGCTACTTCGCGTACTTCTCCGACCCCGCGAACGCGGTGCGCACCGCGCTCTCCTTCACCGCCGAGGCCGGCCGCGAGATCGGGCAGGCGGTGCGGGCCAGGCTGCGCGGCGCGGCGCCGCGCGTCTCCCGCGGCGGCCTGTACCCGCTGATCCGGGCCTTCGCCACGGTCGTCGAGCGGGACGTCGTCGTCGCGGCGGTCATCGGCGACCTCCTCGCGGGGCGCGCCGCGATCTACGCCGACCTGGTCGCGTACGACGAGGTCGCCCACCACTCGGGCCCGCGCGGCCGGGACACCGACCAGGTGCTGGCCCGGCTCGACCGGAGCCTGGCGCTGCTCGCCCGCGTCGCCGAGCACGCGCCGCGCACGTACCGGATCGTGCTGCTGTCGGACCACGGCCAGAGCCCGGGGGAGAGCTTCCTCGGCCGGTACGGGCTGACGCTGAAGGACCTGGTCCGGGCGGGCTGCGGGCTGCCGGTCTCCCGTCGGGCCGGCCGCACCCGCAGCGGCGCGGAGGCCCGCGCGGCGGTGCTCGCGGCCCTGCACCGGCCGGTGGAGGCGGGGGAGGAGGCGCGTCCGCGGCCGGGCCCGGACCCGGTGGTGCTCGCGTCGGGCAACCTCGCGGTGATCTCCTTCCCGGACCTCCCCGGCCGGGCGACGCGGGAGCGGATCGAGCGGGCGCACCCGGCGCTGCTGCCGACGCTGGCCGACCATCCCGGCGTCGGCTTCCTGCTGGTGGACGGGGAGGTGCTGGGCCGGGGCGGGGCGGCGGCCCGGCTGTCCGAACCGGGGGCGGCCGAGGCGCTGCTGGCCCCCTTCGGTCCGGGCGCGGCCGAGGCCGTCCGGCGCACCGACTCCTTCCCGCACGTCCCGGACATCATGGTGAACTCGGCGTACGACCCGGGGACCGGGGCCGTGCACGCCTTCGAGGAGCAGATCGGCTCGCACGGCGGCCTGGGCGGCGAGCAGGGGCGCCCGTTCCTGATGTGGCCGACGGAGCTGTCGGAGCCCGACCCGGAGCTGGTGGGCGCGGAGGCGGTGCACCGCGTGCTGCGGCGCTGGCTCCGCGAGGCGGACGGGCCGCAGGTGCCGCTGGGGACGGCCGGAGTACAGGGGACGAAGGGGGCAGACAGTGCCGAGGGTGCGGAGGGGACATCCCGGACGCCGGTGAAGGATCACCGGCCACAGCCCCCGCCAGGCGGAACCTTTCCTTCCGCAGGGGTGTCCGTGCAGGACGAAACCCGCTGATTTGGCGGCGCCCGCACCGTACCGGAGCATGTGTCGACCTGTCCGGCATGTGAAACACCCGAGGCGCGACCCCTTGAGCACCACCCCTGCCCTGGCCCCGGCCCACGAGGCCCCCGCCGCTCCCGGAGCCCCGGCCCACCAGGCCCCCGAAGGCTCCGCCCCCCACGGCCCCGCCCCCGAGGGCTCCGGCCCGCACGCCCGCCGCTTCGGCCTGCCCATCGCGACCTGCCTGGTCATGGGCAACATCATCGGCGGCGGCATCTTCCTGCTGCCGGCCTCCGTGGCGCCCTTCGGCACGATCAGCCTGCTCGCCTTCGGCGTGCTCACGCTCGGCGCGATCGCCCTCGCCCTGGTCTTCGGCCGGCTCGCCGAGCGCCTGCCGCAGACCGGCGGCCCCTACGTCTACGCCCGCGCCGCCTTCGGCGACTTCGCCGGCTTCCTCGCGGCCTGGACCTACTGGATCACCTCCTGGGTGTCGAACGCCGCCCTCGCCGTCGCGGCCGTCGGCTACCTCACGGTCCTCTTCCCGGCCGTCGGCGCGCACCGGTGGTCCATGTGCCTGGCCGCCCTCACCGTGCAGTGGCTGCCGGCGCTCGCCAACCTGGCCGGCACCCGCTGGGTGGGCGCCGTCCAACTGGTCGCCACCGTTCTGAAGTTCGCCCCGCTGATGCTCGTCGCGATCGGCGGCCTGTTCTTCTTCGACCCCGCCAACCTCGGCCCGTTCCAGGCGACCGGCCAGAGCCCGGCCGGCGCCCTGTCCGCCTCCGCCGCGATGCTGCTGTTCAGCTACCTCGGCGTGGAGTCGGCCGCGGTCAGCGCCGGCGAGGTCCGCGATCCCGCCCGCAACGTCGGCCGGGCCACCGTCCTGGGCACCCTCGGCGCCGCCGCCGTCTACCTCCTGGGCACCCTCTCCGTCTTCGGCCTCGTCGCCCACGACAAGCTGGTCGCCTCCCAGGCCCCCTTCACCGACGCCGTCAACGCCATGTTCGGCGGCACCTGGGGCGGCACCGTGGTCGCCTGCGCGGCCGTCGTCTCGATGCTCGGCGCCCTCAACGGCTGGACCCTGCTCAGCGCGCAGACCCCGTACGCCGCCGCCAAGGACGGACTCTTCCCGAGGCCCTTCGAGACCAAGCGGCGCGGCGTCCCCGTCACCGGTGTCGTCGTCACCGTCCTGCTGGCCTCCGCCCTGACCGTCTACAACTACACCGCCGGCTCCCAGGGCGTCTTCGAGAGCCTCGTCCTGATCACCACCTTCACGGCGACCGTGCCCTACCTGCTGTCCACCGCCGCGCAGATCCAGCTGCTGCTCTCGGGCCGCTCCGAGCAGGTCCACCGCGGCCGGCTCGTCCGCGACGCCGCCCTCGCCGTCCTGGCCTTCGGGTTCTCGATGTGGCTCGTCGCCGGCTCCGGCTACGCGGCCGTCTACCAGGGCGTCCTGTTCCTCTTCGCAGGTGTCCCCGTGTACGCCGTGATGGCCGCCCGCAAGGCGCGCGCCACCGCCTGAACCGCGCCGGGGGCGCGGCGGGAGATCCGCGTACGCAAGAAGGCCCGCGCCGTACGGCGCGGGCCTTCTGCCGTTCCCTCCTCCCCCCGCCCTCGCGGGGGTAGGAGGGGCGGAGGGCCGATCAGTCCAGGTAGTCGCGCAGCACCTGCGAGCGCGACGGGTGGCGCAGCTTCGACATGGTCTTCGACTCGATCTGGCGGATGCGCTCACGGGTGACCCCGTACACGCGGCCGATCTCGTCGAGGGTCTTCGGCTGGCCGTCGTTCAGGCCGTAGCGCATGGACACCACGCCCGCCTCGCGCTCGGAGAGCGTGCCCAGGATCGACTGCAGCTGCTCCTGGAGGAAGGTGAAGGAGACCGCGTCGGCCGGGACGACCGCCTCGGAGTCCTCGATCAGGTCGCCGAACTCGCTGTCGCCCTCCTCACCCAGCGGGGTGTGCAGGGAGATCGGCTCACGGCCGTACTTCTGGACCTCGATGACCTTCTCGGGGGTCATGTCGAGCTCCTTGCCCAGCTCCTCCGGCGTGGGCTCGCGGCCGAGGTCCTGGAGCATCTGGCGCTGCACGCGGGCGAGCTTGTTGATGATCTCGACCATGTGCACCGGGATGCGGATGGTGCGCGACTGGTCGGCCATGGCGCGCGTGATCGCCTGCCGGATCCACCAGGTCGCGTACGTGGAGAACTTGAAGCCCTTGGTGTAGTCGAACTTCTCGACCGCACGGATCAGACCGACGTTGCCCTCCTGGATCAGGTCCAGGAAGAGCATGCCGCGGCCGGTGTAGCGCTTGGCCAGCGAGACCACGAGGCGGAGGTTGGCCTCCAGCAGGTGGTTCTTCGCGCGGCGGCCGTCCTCGACCAGGATCTCCAGCTCGCGCCGGTAGGAGGGCTTGTGGTCCTCCTCCTCTTCGAGCTTGTACTCGGAGAACAGGCCGGCCTCGATCCGCTTGGCGAGCTCGACCTCCTGCTCGGCGTTGAGCAGCGGCACCTTGCCGATGAGCTTCAGGTAGTCCTTGACCGGGTCCGCGGTGGCGCCGGCCACCATGACCGTCTGCGCCGGGGCGTCGTCCTCGTCCTCGTCGGACAGCACGAAGCCCTGGCCGCTCGCGGGGGCCTCCTCCTCGACCTCGTCGACGAGGTCCTCGGTCTGCCAGTCCTCGCCCTCGAGGGCCGGGTTCTCGGCGTCGTCGGCGTCCTTCGCGGTGGTCTTCTTCGCCGCGGCGGTCTTCTTGACGGCCGTCTTCTTCGCGGCGGCCTTCTTGACCGTCCGCTTCTTCGGCTCGGCGGCGGCCTCGGCCGCGACGGCCTCCGGCGCGGCGGCCGACGGTGCGGATATCGCCGCAGCGGGGGCCGCGGCAGCGGTGGTGGCCGTGGTGGCCGCGGCGGCAGCCGCCGCGGCGGTCGCGGCCCGGCTGCGCGCGCCGATCGGGCGCGGGGCGGCCGCGGCCTTCTTGGTCACGGTGCGGGCCGGGGCGGCGGCAGCCTTGCGCGGCTTCTTGGCGGCAGCCTTCGTGGCGGGGGCCGCGCTGACGTGGAGGGCGACACCCTCCTCGTCCAGGACCTGGTTCAGACTGCGCAGGACCCGCTTCCACTGGTCCACCGGGATGCGGCCGGCCTCGAAGGCCTGACGCACGTCATCACCGTTGATGTGACCCTGCTCGCGGCCGCGCTCGACGAGCGCGACCAGGGCCTCCGATTCGGCGATCTCCGGAGGGAACGTACGGGACGGGCTGAGCGACACAAGGAGCCTCTCGTTGCGAACAGACAGGAAGTGGGCGGGACATCATCGCGCGGACTCGGGAAACAGGCCCGAGGGGGGTCTGTATTCCGGGGCCGCGCGAGGACACCTGTCGGTTCATCGCATGCCCGAGTCGATTCGTTACGCGCTGAATTGAGTGACCTGCGCCACGCTGTGGCCGCGCAACCGATCGGCCGCGGATCCGTCCGCCCCCGCCGCGGCGTCAGCCCGCCTTGCGGGCCGCGGTCGGGAACCGGGCGGTGTGCGCCACGAAGGGGCCCTCCCGCTCGATCCGTTCGTGGAGCCCGGCCGGCCGGTCGGGGTACTGCTCGACCGTGAAGCCGGGCACCCTCCAGGCCGCCTTCCGCAGGAAGGAGACCACGGACGGAACGCCGGTGATGCACTGAATTGCCCCGGTCCGCGCCGCGCGGCCCCTCGTACGCCTGTGCGCGTCGACTACAGTGGGTGCGGGCCGTGACTGGCGTTCGGGTGGATCACCACCGGGGAGCGGCCCGGCGTACCCCCGGTACGCCCGGCGTACCGCGCGTACGCCGACTGCCGCGCGCCTGGGCGAACCGCGATCCCGCAGCGACGCTCAGGAGACCCCATGACGACTGCCCAGACCGTTCCCGCCGAGCAGCCCCGCACCGCCGCGCTCATGGACGGCACCGCCCTCGCCCGCCGCATCTCGGAGCAGACCGCCGCGTACGCGGCGAAGATCACCGAGCGCACCGGTACCGCGCCCTGCCTGGCCACCGTCCTCGTCGGCGAGGACCCCGCGTCCGTCACCTACGTCCGGATGAAGCAGAACCGCTGCGCCAAGGCCGGGATCACCTCCCGCCACGTGGCCCTGCCCGCCGAGACCACCACCGAGGAGCTCGTCGCCACCATCACGGCGCTCTCCGAGGACCCGGAGATCAGCGGCATCCTGCTCCAGCACCCGGTCCCGCACCACATCGACGAGCGCGCCGCCTTCGAGGCCATCGCCCCCGGCAAGGACGTCGACGGCGTCACCATGCACTCCTTCGCCGCCATGGGCTTCGGCCTGCCCGGCTTCGTCTCCTGCACCCCGGGCGGCATCATGCGCCTGCTCGCCGAGTACGAGGTGGACCTCACCGGCAAGCACGCCGTCGTCGTCGGCCGCAGCGCCATCCTCGGCAAGCCCGCCGGCATGCTCCTGCTGGAGCAGAACGCCACCGTCACCTACTGCCACTCCCGCACCCGGGACCTGTCCTCGATCGTCCGCCAGGCCGACGTCCTGGTCGCCGCCGTCGGCAAGGCCGAGTTCATCCGCGGCGAGGACATCAAGCCCGGCGCCGTCGTCCTGGACGCGGGCTACAACGAGGGCAACGTCGGCGACGTCCACTTCGAGTCCGCCGCCGCCCGCGCCTCCCTGATCACGCCGGTCCCCGGCGGGGTCGGCCCCATGACCATCGCCGTGCTGCTGGAGCAGACCGTCCAGGCCGCCGCCGCCCAGGCCGGCCTGTCCCTCGCGGAGCTCTGACCCGCCTCCTCCCCCCCCGCACCACCGGGGACCGCGCCCCGGGTCCCTCGCAGACCCGGGGCGTTCCGCCGTGCCCACCGTCCCTCGGCCCCCTCCCGGCGCACCCGGCCCGCCCGCCCCACCTGGTCCTCCTCGCGCCTGCACGGCCCTGCCGCCTGGCCGGCGCGCGGCGTATCTTGGCGCCCGCGCGCAGGCCGCCTGCCGCACACCACCCGGGGGGAGCACCGATGGACCTGTTCGCACCGCTCGACCTGCCGAACGGCACGACCCTGCCGAACCGGCTCGCCAAGGCGGCGATGGAAGAGGGCCTCGCCGGCCCCGGACAGCTCCCCGACGAGCGCCTCGAACGCCTCTACCGCCGGTGGGCGCAGGGCGGCGCAGGGCTGCTGATCACCGGGAACGTCATGGTGGACCGCCGCGCCCTGACCGCCCCCGGCACCGTCGTCCTCGACGCGCACGCCCCGCTGGAGCCGTTCCGGCGCTGGGCCCGCGCCGCCGCGTCCGGCGGCGGCCGCGTCTGGATGCAGATCAACCACCCGGGCCGCCAGGTCGGCTCCGAGATGCCCGGCACCGCCTGGGCGCCCTCCGCCGTCGGCGTGAGCCTCGGCAGGCACACCAAGCGCTTCGCCCGCCCCACCGCCATGACCGCGGCCGACATCGAGGCCACCGTCGCCCGGTTCGCGGCCACCGCCCGGCGCGCCCGTGACGCCGGCTTCGACGGCGTCCAGATCCACGCCGCCCACGGCTACCTGCTCAGCCAGTTCCTCTCCCCGCTGGTCAACCGCCGCACCGACCGCTGGGGCGGCAGCCCGGCCAACCGGGTCCGGCTGCTCGCCGAGGTCGTCCGGGCCGTCCGCGAACGGGCCGGCGACGGCTTCGCGGTCGCGGTCAAACTGAACACCGCCGACTTCCAGCGCGGTGGCTTCGACGTCGAGGACGCGGCGCACGTCCTCGCCCTCCTCGGGGACCTCGGCGTCGACCTGGTCGAACTGTCGGGCGGCAGCGTCGAGAGCCCCGCCACCCTCGGCCGCACCGCCGACCGGCGCACCCTGGAGCGGGAGGCGTACTTCCTCTCCTTCGCCGAGCGGTTCCTCGGGACGACCGCGATGCCCCTGATGCTGACCGGCGGCATAGCCGGACCGCAGACCGCCCGCCGGGTACTGGAACGCGGCGTGGACGTCGTGGGCCTCGCCTCGGCCCTGGCGTTCCGCCCCGACCTGCCCGCCCGCTGGCGCGCCGGCGAGGACGTGGCGGTGACCGTGGAACGGCTCGACTGGAAGGACCGGGACGTGGCCGGCGCCGGGCTGCTCGCCTTCGTACGCCACCAGCTGCACCGCCTCGCCCGGGGCCTGGAGCCGCGGCCGCAGGCCTCACCGCGGGCCGCGTTCGCCCTCGACCGGCTGCGGCACTGGCGCCGGGTCCGCGCGTACGGGACGTGGCTGGCCCGCAATCCCGAACCGCAGGACGCTCTCGCCGCCTGACCCCGCCCCGCCCCCGCCCGCCGCCCGCGGCGCCGGCTACCCCTCGGGCGGATCGCGGCGCACGGCGGCCACGATGGGCGAGGAGTGGAAGGCGTGCGCCAGCTCCGCGAGGGGCCCCGAATCCAGCCGCCAGGGATCGGGCGGGCCCTGGTCGCCGCGCTCCTTGTGCTCCCCGAGGAGCCCCGCCAGCTCGGCGCTCCGGCGGCGCCGGACCGCCGCCGCGAGCATGGCCGCGTCCGCCACCAGCGAGGCCTGCGGATCGCGCAGCCCCTCGGCGCGCGCGGCCTCGTACGCGGCGCACCGTACCCCGGGGTCGAACCAGCAGCCCAGCGCGAGGATCCCGTCGTCGATCACCGACTCGCGGTGGATCAGCCGGATCCCGATCGGCGACCACCAGGTCAGCGGCACGGTCATCACGCTCGGCGAGGCGAACCCGCGCAGCGCCTTCCACAGCGGGCGCAGCCTGCGGTAGCGGCGGTAGTCCCGCCAGGCCGCCGACCCGCCGACCAGCGGCACGATGAACCCCGAGCCCACCATCAGGGCGGAGGCCGAGGCCAGCGGCGGGGCCACGTACGTCGACAGGGCGTCCCAGTCCCGCCCGGCCCAGCGGGCGCCGACCGCGGCCCACTTCGCGACGAGGTAGCCGAGGTCCAGCACCCCGCCCAGCACGATCAGCGCCAGCCCCGTGCGCAGCGGACGCAGCGAGGGAGCCACCCGCAGCAGCCACTTCCAGCACAGCCCGGTCAGCGCCGAGCTGCCCGCGGTGTGCGCCAGCAGGTAGCAGACGATCATCTCGCGGATCCACGGCGTGTTCGCGTAGTACGTGTCCAGGTCCCGCAGCCGCTCCACCGGCGCGTCGCCGATCACGAAGAAGGCCACGATGAGCAGGGTCACGGCGCCGAACACGGCCGCGGTGAGCCGGGTGGCCCGGCGCACGGCCGCCGGCGGCCCGGCGCTCCAGTGCAGGACCAGGACGATGCACGAGCCGGAGAACGCGGTCAGCGCCCCGTACACCAGCGGCGCCGAGACATTGGTGATGCCGACGAGCCGGTTGACCGCGGAGATCGTCGGCGGCGCCGCCAGGAACATCACCAGGCAGCCGACGCACAGCAGCGTGCACACGGCCCGCATCAGCGGCTGGTCCCAGCCCCGGCGCAGGGTCGGCGCCTTGATCAGCAGCGCCAGGATCAGCACCGACCCCGGGACGTACAGGATGAGCCCGTCCGTCATCGCGCCCGGCCGACGGGATCGACGGGACCGACGGGGCCCGAGGGCCCCGCCGGACCGGTGGTGTCCGCCGGCCGGTCCAGCCCCGCCACGGCCCGCTCGGCCGCCGTCAGCGGCGGCGCCTTCAGCGCCCCCCGGTCCGAGGCGCGCAGCACGTTCCACACCACCGGGGGCCGCAGCCAGTACGTGGGCGGGCTGCTCATCGTGATCACCTGGAGGAAGGCCGCCGTCAGCGCCTCCCGCGTCGTCGCCCCCGTCATCAGCCGGTTGACGTACGCGTTGAGCAGCCCGGCACCGGTCCGCGGCCGCATCCCGGTCGCGCCCGGGTAGAGGATGTCCTGTGAGGTCGCCAGCTCCCAGGCGGTGGCCACCTGCGGGGCGAGCGCGCGCTGCGCCGCGCGGCCGACGGCCGGGTGGGCCAGGCCCTTGGACCGCAGCAGGGCCCGCACGGCCAGCAGGCCCCGGGCGGCGACGGTCATGCCCTGCCCGTACAGCGGGTTGAAGGTGGCCACCGAGTCCCCGACGGCGAAGAACCCGTCGGGCAGGTCCGCCTTCTCGAAGTACACCCTGCGGTTGGCGGTGCCCTGGGTGACGGCGACGTCCGTGAGCGGCGTGCGGCCCTCCAGGAGCTCGCCGACGATCGGGTCCCGCACCGACTTGGCGAACGGGATGAACCGGTCGGGGTCGCCGGTGGGCTGGCCGCCGCGGGTCCCGGATAACGTGGCCTGCCACTGCCCGTTCTCGATGGGAACGATGGTCGCCGTCCGCCCCGGAACCGCGACCCGCGGGTCCGACTGCACGTTGACGATGGGGAAGCCCATCTCGTGCGCCCCCGGCGGGGCCCGGAAGATCCGCGTCGCGTACACCAGTCCGGAGTCGACCTCGGCCTGCCGGATGCCGCCCACACCGAGCTGCTGCAGCCAGGCGCGGGCCCGCGAGCCGCGCCCGCTCGCGTCCACCACGAGGTCCGCGGTGATCAGCTTCCCCCGCTCGCCGGGGGTGTCGACGCGCACGCCGGTGACGCGGGCCGCCGAGCCCTCCAGGGCGCGCACCCGGCTCTGCTGCAGCGTGGAGACGCCGCTCAGGCCGGTCACGCGGGCCCGCACCACGGAGTCGAGGAGGTCGCGGCTGCAGGAGATGTTGAACTGCTTCTCCCCGCAGCGCGGGATCCAGCCCTGCGCCGTCTTGGTGACCAGGTCGTCGGGCAGGCTGCGGCGCAGCGCGCCCGCCGCCGTCCACTGCGCGGTGATGCCCGGCAGGATCCGCTCGATGGCGCGGGCCCCGCCCGACCACATGACGTGGACGTGCCGGGCCTGCGGGAGCCCGCGGCGCGGCTCCGGGCCGGGGGGCAGCACGTCGGCGTCGATGATCGTGACCGTGGCGTGCTCGGCGAGCACGGCAGCCGCGAGCAGGCCGGCCATGCTGCCGCCGATGACGACGGCGTGGCGGGGCGGGGTGGACTGGGTCATCGTGTGCGGTGCTCTCTGTCGGGGCCGGGCGGGGGCCGCGGCGCGTCAGGCCGGGGGGCTGGCGGGGTGCGTGGGCAGGGGGACGGCGACCGCCGCGGCTGCGGGGCCGCGCCGCAGGCCCGCTCCCGGGATCAACGGCCCCATCCGAGCGAGGACTTGATGCGCTCGATCGGCTCGGGGAAGTGCTCCTCGCAGGGCGCCTGCAGGAACGTCTTCAAGATCTTGCCCAGGTGCAGGCCGAAGGTCTCCGCCCGGATCTCCGCCGGATCCTCCCGGTCGGCGCGCGCCGCGGCCTGCCGTACCACGCTGCCCAGCCCGCCGTCCGGGCGCAGCAGCTGCGCCAGGTCGCCGCCCGGACCGGCCAGCCGCGCGGCCACCGCCATGCCCGGCCCGTGGCTGTCGCAGGTCCCCTCCTCCAGGTGCCACAACTCGTGGCAGGCGATGACCAGTTGGTGGGCCGGCCGGGTGCGCTCCTCGATCACGAGCAGGTCCCGGTCGGGCAGCTCCAGCCACAGCCCGCTGGCGGTGTCCGGCGGGAAGCCGGCGAAGCGGAAGTCCACCGGCCGGCCGCCGCGGCGGCGCCCGTACGCGGCGCACAGGCTGCCGACGATCCCGGCGGCGTCGCCCGGGGCCGCCCGGCGCACCTCCGCCAGCAGATCCGCGCCCAGCTTCCGCATGCTCCGTGTGGTCCTCATGGCGCTCCCCCCTCCGCCGGCGCCCCGACGCGGGCCCGCGCCGCCTCGGGGTCGGGTCGGGCGGGGGCTGACACCGTGTGGTTCTCCGTATGTCGACAGGACGTTCGAGGTCTTCGGCTGCCAGCAGCCTAGCCCGCCGCCCCCCGCCGGGGCAGGAGATCCCCGGCCTTTCTCGCGGCGGGCGCCGGCGCGGCGCCGGGCGCCGGGGGAGCGGCGCAGACCGGCGGCCGGGGCCCGCGGGCCGCCCGCAGCGGCTGCGGCCCGGCCATGACGTCCGAGGTAATCGACCCGCCCCGCACCGCAGCGGCACAGTGGAGCCACCGGGCCGGGGAACACCCCGCAAGACCCCCCCCGAGGGTCGCCCTTCACCGCCCCGGCCCTTCCACCCGCGCCATCCGACCCCTCGATGGAGGCTGATCCGTCATGTCCGCAACCCTGATCGGCAGCGTCGCCCGCACCACCGCCCCGCAGACCGCCCTGCGCCGCTTCCTCGCCCTCGACGCCGTCGTCACCGGCGGCAACGGCCTGGCCTACGCGGCCTTCAGCGGCCCCCTCGGCCGGCTGCTCGGCGTCGGCGGGACCACCCTGCTCGGGCTCGGGGCCTTCCTCGCCCTCTACGGCGCCGGCGTCGGCTGGCTGGCCGCGCGCCGCCGCCCGCCGGTCCTGCCCGTCAAGCTCGTCGTCGAGGCCAACTACGCCTGGGCGGCCGCCAGCCTGGCCTCGCTGCTGCTCTGGCAGGCCCCCACCGCCGCCGCACTGGTGTGGATCCCGGCGCAGGCCGCCGTCGTCGCCGCCTTCGCCGCACTCCAGCAGAGGGCGCTCCGCGCCGCCTCAGGGCCCCAGTGAGCGCAGGTACTTCACCGTCGCCGGGTCGGCCGGCAGCATCGTCTCGATGGCCAGCTCGGCGACGGTCACGTCCATCGGGGTGTTGAACGTCGCGATGGACGACACGAAGGACAGCAGCTGCCCGTCGTGCTCGATGACGAGCGGCAGCGCGACGTACGGGACCGGCTCGGCCGGTGCGGCATCGCCCGGGCGGTCGGGCACCGGGTAGGCCGCCACCTCCTCGTACAGGGCGCGCAGCGGCGCGGAGCGGGCGAGCGCGATCTGCCGCTCCATCTGCGCCAGCAGGTGGCCGCGCCACTCCCTGAGGTTGTGGATCCGCGGCGCCAGGCCCTGCGGGTGCAGGGTGATCCGCATCGCGTTCAGCGGCGGGGCCAGCAGGTCCTCGGGCAGCCCCTCCAGCAGCATCATGATGCCGCGGTTGGCGGCGACCACGTCGTACGTCGCGTCCACCACCAGCGCCGGGTACGGCTCGTAGCCGGTCAGCAGCCGCTCCAGGCCCTCGCGCAGCGTCCCCATCGCCGGGTCGTCCAGCGGCGTCTGCGCGTAGCGCGGCGCGTACCCGGCGGCCAGCAGCAGCGCGTTGCGCTCGCGGACGGGGACGTCCAGGCGGTCCGCCAGGCGCAGCACCATCTCCTGGCTCGGCTTGGACCGGCCGGTCTCGATGAAGCTGATGTGGCGCGAGGAGGAGTCCGCACGCCCCGCCAGCTCCAGCTGGCTCATGCCGCGCCGCTCGCGCCAGGCGCGCAGCAGGGCCCCGACGGATCCGCTCTCCGCGTGTGTCGTAGTCGCCATGCGCATGACGCTACCTCAGACGGGTCGCCGCAGGTGGAGGGCGTTTCGCCGGTCGGGACGCCGACGGCGCCGAAGCAGCCGCCCGCGCCGCGGCGCGCACCCTTCCCTCCGGCGTGCGGTGTGGGAACCTTGACCCCACGTCAGGAGTTCGGCCCCGAACGGGAGGAGCATGCCCATGGCAGGCGAGCCGCTTTCGCAGAAGGAGATCGAGGACCGGTTGCGGGAACTGCCCGGGTGGGCCTTCGAGGACGACCGGATCATCCGCACCTACCGGCTGGGAACCCACGTCGCGGCGAGCGCCCTGGTCGCCCACATCGCCGCCGTGCAGGACGAGCTGAACCACCACTCCGACCTCACCCTCGGCTACAACACCGTCCGGCTGTCGATGAACACCCACAGCGCAGGCGACGCGGTCACCGAGACCGACTTCGCCCTCGCCGAACGCGTCGAGGCCATCGCCCCCGCCCACGGAGCGAGCTGACCCCGCCCCGGGGCCCGGCCCGCGCCCCGCGCCGGCCGGCGGGCCCCCCGGCCCGCCCCGCCGGCCCCGGCCCGGGCCAGCCGGCTCAGTAGTCGAACGAGGCCGGGTCAGGACCGATCCGCCGCCCCGCCGGCCCGCTGCCCAGCGCCTCCAGCGCCGCCACGTCGGCCTCGTCCAGCTCGAAGCCGAAGACGTCCAGGTTCTCCCGGATCCGCGACGGCGTCGACGACTTCGGGATCGCCACGTTGCCCAGCTGCAGGTGCCAGCGCAGCACCACCTGCGCCGGGGTGCGCCCGTACCGCTCGGCGATCCCCGCGACCACCGGCAGGCTCAGCAGCCCCTGGCCCTGGCCCAGCGGCGACCACGCCTCGGTGGTGATCCCGAGCCGGGAGTGCAGCGCCCGCAGCCCGCCCTGCGGCAGCAGCGGATGCAGCTCGATCTGGTTCACGGCCGGCACGAGGGAGCTGCGCCCGGCGAGCCGCTCCAGGTCCTGCGCGCGGAAGTTCGACACGCCGACGGCCCGCGCCCGGCCGCTCTCCGCGAGCTCCTCGAACGCCTCCCAGATGTACAGGAAGTCGTCCCGCATCGGGCGCGGCCAGTGGATCAGGTACAGGTCCACGTAGTCCAGGCCCAGCCGGCCCAGGGACTCCTCGAACGCCTCCAACACCTGCGGACGGCGCCAGGTCCGGTCCCGCCCGTTCCACAGCTTGGTGGTGACGAACACCTCCTCGCGCGGCAGCCCGCAGGAGGCGACGGCCCTGCCGGTGCCCCCCTCGTTGCCGTACACGGCAGCCGTGTCGATGCTGCGGTAGCCGCCTCCAGCGCCGTCCCGACCGCACGCTCGGCCTCGGCGTCGGGGATCTGCCAGACGCCGTAGCCGAGCCGGGGCATGGACGTGCCGTTGTTGAGCAGGATGGCGGGGACCTGGTTCACCTGGTGCCGTTCCTCGGGGTCGTCGGGCGAGCGTACGCGGGGCGGCAACCGGCCGTCCCACCCCCCTATTCCCGCCGGGGCGGCCGATCCCCCGATCGCCCGCCAGGTCGCACCCGGACGGCGCCTCGGGCCGGGCCCGGCGGCACCCGCCCTCAGCCACCGTAGAGCGCGGCCACCTCCCGCGCGTAGGCCTTCTCGATCGCGCGCCGCTTCAGCTTCAGCGACGGCGTCAGCAGCCCCCGCTCCTCCGTGAACTGCTCCGCCAGCACCCTGAACGTACGGATCGACTCCGCCTGCGAGACCAGCGTGTTCGCCGCCACCACCGCCCGGCGCACCTCCGCCGTCAGATCCGGGTCCTGCACCAGCTGCGCCGCCGGCAGCTGCGGCCGGCTGCGCATCGACAGCCAGTGCGCCACCCCCTCCGGATCCAGCGTGATCAGGGCGGCGACGTACGGCCGGTCGTTGCCCACCAGCACGCACTGCGCGACCAGCGGGTGCGAGCGCACCCGCTCCTCCAGCGCGGCCGGCGCGACGCTCTTGCCGTTGGAGGTCACCAGGATCTCCTTCTTCCGCCCGGTGATCGTCAGGTACCCGTCCCCGTCCAGCCGCCCCAGGTCCCCGGTCGCCAGCCAGCCGCCGCGCAGCACCGCCTCCGTGGCCCGCGGATCGTTGAGGTACCCCGAGAAGACGTGCCCGCCGTGCAGCCACACCTCCCCGTCCTCGGCGATGTGCACCGTACCGCCGGGGATCGGCCGCCCCACCGTCCCGTACTTGATCGCACCCGGCGGGTTCGCCGTGGCCGCCGCGCAGGACTCCGTCAGCCCGTACCCCTCGTACACGGTGATCCCGGCCCCCTCGAAGAACAGCCCGAGCCGCCGCGACATCGCCGAACCCCCCGACATCGCGTACCGCACCCGCCCGCCCATCGCCTCGCGCACCTTGGCGTACACCAGCCTCTCGAACAGCTGGTGCTCCATGCGCAGCGTGGCCGACGGCCCCGGACCCGCGCCGAACGCCTTCTGCTCGCGCGCCTCCGCGTACCGCACGGCCGTCTCCACCGCCCGGTCGAAGGGGCCCGTGCGCCCCTCCGCCTCCGCTTTGCGGCGGGCCGCCGCGAACACCTTCTCGAAGACGTACGGCACCCCCAGCACGAAGCTCGGCCGGAACGCCGCGAGGTCCGGCAGCAGCTCCGCCGCCGCCAGCACCGGCTGGTGCCCCAGCTTCACCCGGGCCCGGACGGCCGCCACCTCCACCATCCGCCCGAAGACGTGCGCGAGCGGCAGGAACAGCAGCGTCGACGCCTCCCCGGGCCCCGCCCGGAACACCGGCTCCCACCGGGCCACCAGCGTGTCCGCCTCGTACATGAAGTTGCCGTGGGTCAGCACGCACCCCTTGGGGCGCCCCGTGGTCCCCGAGGTGTAGATCACCGTCGCGACGGCGTCGGGCGTGACCGCGGCGCGGTGCCGGTGCACCGTCCCCTCGTCGACGGAGCGGCCGTCGGCGACGAGCGCCTCGACCGCCCCGGCGTCCAGCTGCCACAGCCGCCGCAGCCCCGGCAGCCCCTCGACCACCGACCCCACCGTCATCGCCTGGTCCTCGTCCTCCACCACGCAGGCACTGCACCCGGAGTCGCTCAGGATCCAGTGCACCTGCTCCGCCGAGGACGTGGGGTAGACGGGCACCGGCTGCGCGCCGATCGCCCACAGCGCGAAGTCGAACAGCGTCCACTCGTACCGGGTACGGGACATCACGGCGACCCGCTCCCCGAACCGCACCCCCTGCGCCAGCAGCCCCCGCGCCAGCGCCAGCACCTCGCCGGCGAGCTCCCCGGAGGTCACGTCCCGCCACACCCCGCCGACCTTGCGCCCCATCACCACCCGGCCGGGATCCTCCCCGGCGTGCCGGAACACGGCATCGGCGAGCCCGCCGACGGGTGCCTCCGTGACGACCGGTGGGACCGTGACCTCGCGCATGCCCCGCTCCTCTCCCCGCAGCGCGGCGACGCTACCCCACGCCTCCCCACGGTTGATCACCGCGCGGAGACCTCCACAAGACCTCCCCACCTACCCGCGCCCCGAACCCGGAAGACCCCTGCAACGGCAGGGGTCTTCCGGGTTCCGTGCCGGGCGGCTCCCTCAGGAGCCCACGGCCAGACCCTGCGTAAGCCCGTCGGCGGCCGGCGTCCCCGCGTCCTCGAGCACGTCCTCCCCGTACTGGGCGTGCAGCCAGCTGGGCTGGTAGACGGTGTTCAGATAGCGCTCGCCCAGATCCGGGGCCAGGGCCACGGCGGTGAGGTCGTGCGCGTCGTGCTCGGCGAGCCACCTCGTGGCGCCGCTGACCACCGTGCCGGTCGAACCGCCGAAGAGGAAGCCCTTGCGGGCCATGAGGTGACAGGCCCGGACGGTGTCCGCCTCCTCCACCCTGACCACCTCGTCCACGAAGGACTCGTCCAGCAGCGGGGGACGGATGCTCATGCCGAGCCCCGGGATCATCCGCCGGCCCGGCCGGCCGCCGAAGGACACCGACCCCACGGCGTCCAGGGCGACGATGCGCACCGGCCGGTGCCACTCCCGGAAGAACCGGGCGCAGCCCATCAGGGTGCCGGTGGTGCCGGCCCCCACGAACAGGACGTCCAGCGCGGGGAACCGGCGCGCCACCGCCGGCGCGGTGCGCCGGTAGTGGGCCCGCCAGTTGCCCGGATTGGTGTACTGGCTCAGCCACACGTACCGGTCGTCGGAGGCGCACAGCGCCCGGACGTACTCCAGCCGGGCGCCGAGCGGGCCTTGCGGGTGGCCCTCCTGGGAGATGGCGCGGACCTCGCTGCCCAGCGCCTCCATCATCAGCCGGGTGGTCAGGTTGCAGCGTGAGTCGGTCACGCACAGGAACCGGTAGCCCTTGCTCGCCGCGATCATGCTGAGGGCGACTCCGAGGTTTCCCGACGAGGACTCGACGATGACCGAGTCCTCGGTCAGGAGGCCCTCCTGCTCAGCGGATTGCACCATCTCGACGGCGGCCTTCAGTTTGATCGAGCCGGCGAAGTTGAATCCCTCGCACTTCAGGAAGAGCGGCTGCCCGAACATCGGCCGGAGGTCGACGTAGAGCTGCTCCTCGTGGAAGTCGTAGGGGGTGGATATGACGGGCACGGTTGCCCTCCTGATCCTCGGCAGGGTCCCCGTCCCCTGAGCTCATCTCCTGAGCGGGGACCCCGTGTCAGCGGACGTGCGGTCCTGTGGGTACCGGCTGCGTCCCGTTGCGGTTCATCCGTACCGGCGCAGGCCGTGGAAGAAGTCCTTGCTGAAGTGCAGTTCTCCTGAGCGCTCCAGCTCGTCGTAGACGAACTTGCCGACCGCGAGGTCGAGCACCCCGAGCCCGAACGGGGAGAAGACGACCGGCCGGTCGCGGGGCACCCCCACCTGCCCGGTCATCACGTCGGTCAGCGTGCCGTGCAGGAAGTCCCGGCTCCCGGTGAGCTGCTCGGCCAGATGGGGCGAGGTGTCCGCCTTCAGGCAGTGCTCGACGTCGTCGACGATGTTGGTCGAGCCGAGCAGGATCTCCGGTGCGAGGTCGCGCAGCGACACGTGGAGCACCACGGGGTTGTGCGAGAACCACGACGGGTCGTGGACGTGCGGAGTGCCGGCGACGGTGGCGAAGACCACCACGTCGCTGTAGCGGATCAGGTCCTCCGGGCTGTCGTGCACCGTGATCCGCCCGGGCGTGTCCGACTGCTCCAGGTAGCAGCGGAAGCCGGCGGCGCTGTCCGTCGACAGGTCGTGGATCCCGATCTCGTCGAAGGACCAGCCGGTGGCCGTCAGGAAGGTGTGGATGTAGCGGGCGATGAGGCCGGCGCCGAAGAAGCCCACCCGGGTGGGGCGGGGCCGGCCCCGGCACAGCCAGCCGGTGGCCAGCGCCGCCGAGGCGGCGGTCCGGGTGGCGCTGATGAGGGACGCCTCCAGGCAGGCGAACGGGTAGCCGGTGGTGTGGTCGTTGAGGATCAGCACCGCCGACGCGCGGGGGATCCCGGCCGCCACGTTCTCCGGGAAACTGGAGATCCACTTCAGCCCGTCCACCTGCACGGACCCTCCCAGGGAGGCAGGCAGGGCGATGATGCGGGAGGAGGGGCGGTCGGGGAACCGCAGGAAGTACGAGGCCGGGTTCACCGACTGGCCTGCGCTGTGCAGCAGGTAGGTGGCCTCGACGAGCTCGACGAGCTGCTTCTCCCGGCCCTTGAGCACCTGCTCCACCTGGATGCCGGGGACCACGGCGAAGGGCGGCACCACCCGGCCGGCCTCGGCCGGCGCCGGCGCAGCGGGGCGGGACGACGTACCGGTCATCGTGCGCTCACCTCCACGGTGGGGGAGCAGTCGGCCAGGTGCACCGGGTCGGCCAGGCCGACGAGCACCTCGCGCGGACCCTCGTAGGGCTCCCTGCTGTGCGCCGTGCGGATGTTGTCCACCATCAGCAGGTCGCCGGAGCGCCACGGCTCACGCACCGTGGCCTGCTCGTAGATCTTGTTCAGGAGCTGCACCACGTCCTCGCCGATCGGGTCGCCGTTCCCGTAGCGCGTGTTGAACGGCAGGCCGTCGGGGCCGTACACGTCCACCAGGTAGTCGCGTACTTCCGGGGCGAGCGTCCACTCGTTGAGGAAGGCGATCTGGTTGAACCAGCAGCGGCGGCCGCTGCCCGGGTGGCGCACCACGGCGCTGCGCCGCTGCCTGGCCCGCAGCCCGCCGTCGGGCTGCCACTCGAACTCGATGGCGTTGGCCCGGCAGTACGCCTCCACGGCGGCCCGGTCGTCGGTGCCGAAGGACTCGGCCACCGAGGCCCCGATCTCGTCGTTGTAGCTGCGGGTGAGCAGCCAGCCCTGGCGCTCGAACCGCTCGGCCAGCTCGGCCGGCAGGGCCTCGAGCACGGTCGGCCCGTCCGCCACAGCGGTGGCCCCGCCCGTCGCGGGCGCCGTCGGGCAGGCGAAGAGCATCAGGCCCGGGAACTCCACCCGGTAGCTGAGCTCGTGATGCATGCACATCGGCTGGTTCGGCGGCCACTGCGTGGGGGAGTGCACCCCGCCGCCGCGCTCCTCGCGGGGCGCGAACGCCTCACGTTCGACCATCAGCTCCGCGGCCAGGGCGCGGAACACCGCGCCGATCACGTCCGGTTCGCGCAGTCCGAGGCCGCGGACCAGCAGCGCGCCGTGCTCGGCGACGGCGGCGCGCAACGCGTCCCGGTGCCGTGCCGCCCACTGCGGGGCCCCGTCCTCGATCTCCACCTGCACCACCGGCGGTCGGCCGGGTCGCAGCTCTGGATCGGGAAGTGACGTCGGGGATGAGGACGCCATCTGACTCTCCTTTCGGTGGCGGCTCGGTAAGCCGGCCAGCCGGTTCATTGCGTGGCGTGGAGAACGGCCTTCGCGGTCTCCATCGGACGGGTCCGGGGAAAGTGGTGGCCGCCGTCGGGGAGTTCGTACAGGTCCACCTGCCGGGCCAGCAGACCCCAGTCGCGGTGCCGCAGCGCGGCCCCGGCCGTGTACGGGTCGTCAGCCGCGACGACCACCGTCACCGGAGTGGCCAGCCTCGCGGCCGGCGGGGACTGGACCAGGTCGGCGAAGTAGTGGTGGGCGCCCACGCAGTCGTGCCGGTAGGCGGCGGCCACCCGTTCGGCCTGCCGGGCGCCCAGCGCGGGCGCGTCGCCGTCGTCGCCCGCGGCGAGCCGTGCGGCAATGCCTGCGTCGCTCAGCTGCTCCAACTCGGCGGCGGCGGAGCGCCGCTCCGCTGCGCTTCCGAGCAACTGGGCGCCGACGAAGAGGTGCCGGGCGGGCGCGTCGGCCTCCTCCAGCAGCCGGGCCACCGCCACGGCCAGCGCCGCGCCGGACGAGTGGCCCCACAGCAGCACCCCCGACAGCCCGAGCCGGAGGATCTCGTCGGCCACCTCTGCTGCGACCGCGGAGAGCGGCACGAAGGGCTCCGCCCCGGTCGCCGCCGGATCGTGCCCCGGCAGCTCCACGGCGTGCACCACCGGCCCGCCGTCCGGCAGCGCCCGGGCCAGCGGAAGGAAGTTGACCGCGTTCCCGCCCGCGTGCGGCATGCACACCAGGGCGCCGGTCCGGCCGTCCGCCGCGGGCGACAGCCTCTGGAGCAGCCCGCCGCCCGCCCTCCCGGCGGCCCGCGGCCCGAGCGGCCGCCCTTCGCCGGGCGGGGAGCCCGCCCCGGCGGGCGTCCGCCCGGAGCGCTCGTCCACCAGCGCGGCGAGGTCGGCGAGCACCGGGCTGCGGGTGACGTCCTTCAGGGACACCGCCCGGTCCAGGGCGATCGCCAGCCGCACTGCGGCCAGCGACGTGCCGCCGCGGTCGAAGAAGTGGTCCAGCCGGCCCACCCGGTCCCGCGGCACTCCCAGCACCTCGGCCCAGGCGGCGGCCAGCCGGTGCTCGGTGGGCGTGGCCGGCGCGGCGTGCCCCTCCCCGGTCCCGCCGGCACCGGCGAGGTCGGCGAGCTCCGCGGCCAGGGCCGTCAGCGCCTTGCGGTCGATCTTGCCGTTGGCCGTCAGCGGCAGGCGCTCGCGCCAGTGGAAGGCCGGGGGCACCATGTAGCCGGGAAGCGAGGCACCCAGCCGCTCCCGCAGCTGCTCCGGGTCGAGCTCCTGCGGGCCGCTGTAGAAGGCCACCAGGTGCTTGCCCCGCTCACCCCGGTCGGTGACCACCACCGCGCCGTCCCGTACACCGGGTACCCGCAGCAGGGTGTTCTCGATCTCGCCGATCTCGATCCGGAAGCCACGGATCTTCACCTGGGTGTCCCGGCGGCCCAGGAACTCCAGTTTCCCGTCCGGCAGCCAGCGGCCGTGGTCGCCGCTGCGGTACAGCCGCCGGCCCGGCCGGTGCGGATCGTCCAGGAAGGCCAGCGCCGTCCGCTCCGGATCGTTGACGTAGCCGCGCCCCACGCACACCCCCGAGAACACGATCTCGCCGGGAGCGCCCAGGGGGACGGGGCAGAGGTGCTCGTCCACGACGTACACGTGCACGTTGGCGATCGGCCGGCCGAGCGGCACCCGCTCCTGCTCCGGCACCCCGTGCATCACCTCGTGGTTGGTGTCGTCCGAGGTCTCCGTCAGCCCGTAGGCGTTGACCAGCGGGATCCCCGGCTGGGCGGCGAACCAGCGCTCGGTGAGCTCCTTCTTCAACGGCTCGCCGGTGACCGACACGCAGCGCAGGTCGGGCAGGGCCCGCGGCCGCCGCTCCAGGCACGTCAGCACCACCTCCAGGTAGGAGGGCACCACCTGGAGCACCGAGACCCGGCCCTCGACGACCCGGTCGACGAAGCGTTCGGCGTCCAGGACGACGTCCTGCTCCACCAGGAGCGTCCGGCCGCCCACCAGCAGCGCCGAGACCAGTTGCCACAGGGAGATGTCGAAGCACTGCGGCGCGATCTGCGCCACCACCGCCGACTCGGTCACTCCCAGGTCCTCGATCTTCGCCCGCAGGTGGTTGAGCATGCCGGCGTGCTCGCACATGGCGCCCTTGGGCGCGCCCGTGGAACCGGAGGTGAAGTAGATGTACGCCAACTGGTCGGCGGCCACGGCCACGCCCAGGTCGCGGCCGTCCGCCTGCTCGGCCAGCGCCGTGTCCACGTGCAGCACCGTGGTCCGGGGGAGCGTGGCCAGCGCCGGCTCCAGGGTGGCCGTGCTGTCCGCCGCGGCCAGTACCAGCCGGCACCGCGCGCGCTCCAGCACGGCCGCGATGCGTTCGGCCGGGAAGTGCGGCTCGATCGGCAGGTACACCCCGCCGGCCTTGAACACCGCCAGCACCGCGGCCAGCCACTCCGGGGTGCGCTCCGTCACGACCGCCACCGGGTCCTCCCTGCGCAGCCCGCGGGCGAGCAGGGCCCGACCCAGCCGGTTGGCCCGCTCGTTGACCTCCCCGTACGTCCAGCTGCGCGCGCCGTGCACCACCGCCACCGCCTGCGGATGCATCCGGACCCGCTCCTCGAACAGCTCGTGCGCCCGGCGGTCCGGCAGGTCATGCCGGGGCCCGGCCAGCTCCTCCAGCTGGAAGTGCAGCTCCTGCGCCGAGAGCAGGCTCTGCAGATGGTGCGCGGCGTCCGGGTCGGCGGCCAGTGCGGCGAGCGCGGTGCGGTGGTAGCCGGCGATCCTGCGGGCGGATGCGGCGTCCAGCGCCTCGGTGCGGTAGCACAGCCGCAAGGCGAGCCGGTCCGGGGCGTGCACGGCGCCGACCACCAGCACCGCCCGCTCCACGGACAGCGGCCCGGGGCCGGACCGGGGGGCGGCCGGTGCCGCCTCGACGCCGTCCGCGCCACCGAGGTCGAACACCGTCTCGTACGAGGGTCCGGGCAGGCCGGTCTCGCGGCGCAGCGCCTCCAGCGGGTAGCCCCGGTGCGCCCTCAGCGCGGACTCCACGGCGTGGACCTCCGCCACCAACTCCCGCCACGACCCCGACTCGGTGTTCATCCGGCAGGGCAGCACCGCATCACCGGGCCCCGCCCTGTACCCCGCCGTGACCTCGCGTTCACCGCAGAGCGCGGCCAACACCCGGGCGTGCGCAGCCAGCAGGAGCGTCGTGAGCGGCACCGCCAGCTCCGCCGCGCGGCGGCGCAGACCGGCGGCGACCTCCTCGGGCACCGGCTCCTCGTGGGTGGCGGCCCCCGCCCCCGGACCGTGCCTCCACCGCGGCAGCGCCGTGGAGCCGCCGGACAGGAGTACGCGGTGCCAGAAGTCCCGGCCGTTCTCCAGGTGCACTGCCATGATGCCTCCGCTCACCTCTGCCGCGCCGCGGCGCTGCAGGCTTCGGGCCGGTGGGGGTTCTCCCGTGTCTCGGTGGCGGGGTTGCCGCCCCACCGGGCGCCGGCCGGGACGTCCTCGCCCTTCATCAGGAAGGAGTCGGCAGCGAGGAAGGAGCCCTCGCCCATGGTCACGCCGTAGTGCACGTGGGCGTTGACGCCCAGCGTGCAGCCGGCGCCCAACGTGCTGCGGTCGGACTTGAAGGTGCCGTCCTCCTGCGAATGGCACTGCATCCTGCTGCCGAAGTTGAGGGTGCAGTCGTCGCCGACGGAGCCCAGCGTCCGCTCCGTCACCGAAAACCCGTCGTCGAAGACCCGACGTCCGATCCGGACCCCCAGCAGCCGCCAGACCAGGGGCTTGAACGGGGTGCCGTTGTAGACCACCAGGTGCCGGTCGGGCATCTTCCACAGCCGCTCGTAGCGCCAGAAGGCGGGGTCGTAGATGGAGCACAGTTGCGGCCGCAGGGGACGCCAGGCAGTGAACGACCGCTCCACCAGCACGTAGTACACGGTGGTCACGAGCAGGCCGAGCGGCAGCATGGCGGCGACCGCGAGCGTGCCGAACTCCGCGTACAGGTCCACCGTGAGCAGGCCGATCAGTGTGAACAGGAACAGGTGCAGCCACCGCACGCCCAGGAACAGGGCCATGCTGTGCCGGTTGAAGCGGTTCTTCGCACGCAGGTTCCGCTCCAGCTCCCGGTCGCTGCGCAGGTGGTCGAAGCGGGTGTCGCGCTCCACCGTGCGCGGGATCTCGAAGCACGGCGAGCCGAGCAGGCCCACCCCCTCGCGGATCTCGCCGTCGAGCGGGACCATCACCTTGGTCGCCAGCAGGCAGTTCTCGCCGGTGCGCCCCCCTGCGGGGTAGGCGATGTGGTTGCCGAGGAAGTTCCGTGCGCCGACCTGCACCGGGGTGACCCGGAAGGACGAGCCGGAGAACTCCGCGTTGAGCAACGACAGGCCGTCGGCGACCATCGTGCCCCTGCCCACCTTCACCAGGAACGGCGTCTCGTGCTGCACCTCGGTGCCGAAGTTCGACCCGGTCTGCACCGGGTCGGACAGGTCGTAACCCAGGCCCTGCAGGTACGGGACGATGTACGAGCTGTCACCGCACAACCAGCGGAAGAAGCCGATGTTGGTCATCCGGGCGATCATCCGGTGGACCCCGTAGTGGAATCCGTACAGCGGGTACACCCGCTCCGGCACGATCAGCCGGTTCAGCAGCCGGGGCACCGTGAAGTGCACGACCACGCTGAGGACCACACCGCCGAGGAAGACCACCGTCGCGATCACGAACGCGTCCAGGTAGAGCGACGGGGAGAGCAGGCCCAGGGTGCCCGGGGCCAGCGCCCGGTCCAGCGCAGGCACCTCCTGCAGCACCATGTACAGCCCGCCGACGGTCAGCGGCACGTACAGCACCACCAGCCGGAGCAGGGCCCACAGCCCGTAGCAGGCGCGGCGCAGCGTGCTGCACCGGCGCGGCGGCACCCGGACGTGGTCCACGTCCGTGGGCTGGGCCGGGGTGCCGTGCCAGCGGGCTCCGGCCGGGACGGACTGCCCCGGCAGCAGCGTGGAGGTATGGCCCAGCTGGGACCCGTCGCCCATGGCGGTGTCGATGTCGAGGACGGTCTTCTCGCCGACGAACACGTCCCGGCCCAAGGTGACCCGGCCGGTCTGGATCCGGCCCGCGTACGCCCGGTAGCACAGGATCGTCGCATCCTTGCGGACCACCGTCCCGGCGCCGATCGTGAGCAGATCCGTGCACACCGGAAGCGTCCGGGTCAAGATCGTCACCCCCGGGCCGATCCGGGCGCCCAGGGCGCGCAGGTACAGCACGTGCAGGGGGTTGCCGACCAGCAGCGCCATCGGAGAGGCGTGGATCAGCACCCGTGCGGTCCACAGGCGGAGGTACGCCAGGCTCCAGATCGGGAACTCCCGGGGCTTCCACCGGCCGACGAGGATCCACTTCGCCGCGATGGGCAACGTGCACAGCGCGACGAACAGGGAGCCGCCGAAGACCAGCGAGCGCAGGTAGACGGAAGCCACCCCCCGCGCCCCGGAGACCCATTCGAAGCCGCGGGCCGTCAGCACGCCGGCTATCAGGCAGTAGCCGAGGAAGACCAGGCACTGCGCCACACCGCACATCACGTAGCGGGCCGTGGTGGTCCGGGTCGGCGCCTCGTGCGGGGACGGCGCCGGCAGCGCGGGGGCCGACACGGCGCCGGCCACCGAAGCGGCCAGGCCGCGGATCGTGGGCTCCCGGTAGATGTCCTTGATCGAGACCGGGGGCAGCTCCGGACGCTTCCTGACCCGGGCGCAGAACTGCGCCATGACGAGGGAGTTGGCCCCGAGGTCGTCGAAGAAGTGGCTGTCCGCCGCGACCCGGTCGACCCCGATGACCTCGGCCAGCACCTCGGCGAAAGCTCGTTCCACGTCCTGCGTCGGGTCGGCGGCAGCACGCTCCGTGAGGGCGGAGGGCTCCGGCCCGGGCGTCAGGACCTCGACCGATTCTTCTTCCAAAGCGGGCTCCTTGAGGAGATTCCTCCCGTGAGGAGGTGACAGCCCCCGGCCCCGTGCGGTCGCACCCGGTACGCGGGCGAAACCCGAGGTCAATCGGGCCGGGTCCGGTCCTCGTGCCCTCTGAGTCTTACCTCGGCCCGACCTCGTTGCCACTCGAAACGGATCACCCGCCACCGGCCGACGCGCATCCCGCGTCCCCCACGAGGGACGCACCCGGCGCCGCCGACCCGCCCGCCGGGCGCCGGGGCGGGCCTTCCCCGCGGCAGCAGAAGGCGTCCCGGGCGGAGCCGCCCCGAGCGTCCGACACCCGGCCGAGCCACTGCGGACCGCTGCTCCGAACGGGTAAGGGGGAAGACGTGAGCCGGCGAGCCCCGGCCCGCCGGGACCGCCCGTTCCCGCCGGTGGCGGCTCACGGGCCGGGAAAGCACGACGAAAAACAAGGGGAAAAAGCAAAAGACCCCAGATGAACTGGGGTCTTAGCCGGTGTCCGAGGGGGGACTTGAACCCCCACGCCCGATAAAGGGCACTAGCACCTCAAGCTAGCGCGTCTGCCATTCCGCCACCCGGACCAGGTGATCCGCCCCGGTCTCCCGCGGCGACATGGACAACAATAGCAGCAGTTCGGCGTGGTTCCGACCAGGTATTCGCCGGGGGCCGCTCGCTGACCTGCGGGCATGCCCGCGCGGGGCCCGGGGCCGGGCGGCGCCGCGGCCGCCCGGGACCCCGCGGACGGGCCGCCGTCAGGGGCAGCGGATCACCTGGCCGGCGTACGAGAGGTTCCCGCCGAAGCCGAACAGCAGGACCGGGGCGCCCGAGGCGACCTCCCCGCGCTCCACCAGCTTCGACAGTGCCATCGGAATGCTCGCCGCCGAGGTGTTTCCCGAGACGACGACGTCCCGCGCCACGACCGCGTTCACCGCGCCGATCCGCTGGGCCAGCGGCTCGATGATCCGCAGGTTCGCCTGGTGCAGCACCACCGCTGCCAGCTCCTCCGGGGCCACCCCGCCCTTCTCGCAGACCTGCCGCGCCAGCGCCGGCAGGCGGCTCGTGGTCCACCGGTACACCGACTGGCCCTCCTGCGCGAAGACCGGCGGCGAGCCCTCGATGCGCACCGCGTGCCCCATCTCCGGCACCGAACCCCACAGGACCGGCCCGATCCCCGGCTCCTCGCAGGCCTCCACGACGGCCGCGCCCGCCCCGTCGCCCGTCAGGACGCACGTCGTGCGGTCGGTCCAGTCCGTGATCTCGGTCATCTTGTCCGCGCCGATCACCAGCGCCCGGCTCGCCGAACCCGCCCGGATCGCGTGGTCGGCCGTGGCCAGGGCGTGCGTGAAGCCCGAGCAGACGACGTTGAGGTCCATCACCGCGGGCGCACCGCCCATCCCGAGCTTCGCGGCGACCCGCGCCGCCATGTTCGGGGAGCGGTCGATCGCCGTCGACGTGGCCACCAGCACCAGGTCGATGTCGTCCGGGCCCGCGCCGGCCGCCGCCAGCGCCTTGCCGGCCGCCTGGAAGGCCAGCTCGTCCACCGGCTCGTCGGCGCCCGCCATGTGCCGCGTCCGGATGCCCACCCGCGAGCGGATCCACTCGTCGCTGGTGTCCACCATGGCCGCCAGGTCCTCGTTGGTCAGCACCCTCGCGGGCTGGTAGTGCCCCAGCGCCACCACGCGTGAACCGGTTGTCATGGGCGCAATCCCCCTCGTACGGCAGTCAGGACCAACCAGCTTGACCTGCTACTGATGGGTACATACCGGTGGGACCCCACAGGATTACCGCCCGTGAATTTGGAGATTCCGCAGCATCCGCCCGATCCGGGAGAATGGGCCCGACAGGTGTACGGCGAGGTGCGCGAACACGCGCACGATGCGGACGAACGGGCGGGCTGATCACATGGGACGCGTCACCGAGCGCCGTCGCGTCGTACGGGTACGGGCCGGCGTCGCCGGCATCCGCCCCGACACCCTCGTCACCGAGGAGCCCCTCGAGATGCGCCTCAACGGCAAACCCCTCGCCATCACCATGCGCACCCCGGGTGACGACTTCGCCCTCGCCGTCGGCTTCCTCGTCAGCGAGGGCGTCCTCGGCTCCGCCGCCGACGTGCGGGCCGTCACCTACTGCGAGGGCGCGACCGAGGACGGCTCCAACACCTACAACGTCGTCAACGTCCAGCTCGCCCCCGGCGTCGAAGTCCCCGACATCACCCTCGAACGCAACGTCTACACCACCTCCTCCTGCGGCCTGTGCGGCAAGGCCAGCCTGGACGCCGTCCGCACGGCCACCCGCTTCCCGCAGCCCCCCGGCGCCGCCGCGGCCGCCGACGCCGTACGGATCCCGGCCGGCCTGCTGGGCGAGCTGCCCGACCGGCTGCGCGCCGCCCAGAAGGTCTTCGACCGCACCGGCGGCCTGCACGCCGCCGGGCTGTTCTCCGCGGACGGGGAGCTCCTCGACCTCCGCGAGGACGTCGGCCGGCACAACGCCGTGGACAAGATCATCGGCCGGGCGCTCCAAGCCGGCCTGCTGCCCCTCACCGACGCCGTGCTGCTCGTGTCGGGCCGGGCCTCCTTCGAGCTGGCACAGAAAGCGGTCATGGCGGGCATCCCGCTCCTGGCGGCCGTATCGGCGCCGTCCTCCCTGGCCGTGGACCTGGCCCTGGAATCGGGCCTGACCCTGGTCGGCTTCCTGCGCGGCGGGAACATGAACATCTACGCGGGCGAGGAGCGGATCCTCCTGTGACGCACCACTCCCCGCCTCTGCCGGCGCCGCGGGGCGCCCCCCGATGAGGTGAACCTCTCGGCCTAGCGGCCGCGCCGTCCCCGGCGGCCGCCGCTGCTCCCGCCCGTGCGCCGCCCGCCGCCCTCCGAGGCCTTCGCCTTCGGCTCCGGCGGGTCGATGCGGTGCAGGTCCAGCGTCGCCGGCACGGGGACCGTGCCCGGGCCGCCCGCCTGCGCCCAGGCGATGACCTCCTCCGTCGCGGTGTCGTCCAGGGCCCAGCCGAACCAGGCCGCCCGGGCACCGCGCCGCCGGGCCTCGCTCGTCGGCTGCACCACGATCACATTGGCCTGCGCACACGGCCCGAGGCAGTCGCTCGTCCGCACGGCCAGGCGCCCCCCGGAGGACGCGGCGGCCTCGCGAAGCCGGGCCAGCTGGCCCGCGTGGTCGGTACCGGGGTTCTTGCGGGGGTCCCCGCAGCAGCAGCCCCGGCACACCACCAGGGTGCAGGGGCGTTCGGCATGGGCGGCGAGCGGGCGTATCCAGGTCACCGCCGCAACGCTATCGGGCCCCGGACGCCGGGTGTTGGGGCGCGGGCGAGACCTCCGCCACACACCCGGCGGCCAGTTCGCCCTCCCCGGCGTCCTCCGGGTCCCGCGCCCGGCGCCGCGCCAGCACCGCACACACCATCAGCTGCATCTGGTGGAACAGCATCAGCGGCAGCACCGCCAGGCTCGCCTGCGCCCCGAACAGCACGCTGGCCATGGGCAGTCCGGCCGCCAGGCTCTTCTTCGACCCGGCGAACTGGATGGCGATCCGGTCCGCCCGCCCGAACCCGAGCCGCTTCGCCCCGTGCCAGGTCACCAGCAGCATGACGGCCAGCAGGACGGCCTCCACCGCCAGCAGCGACCCCAGCCGCGGGGCGCTGACCCGGTGCCAGATCCCCGCGGCCATGCCCGCGCTGAACGCCGTGTACACGACGAGCAGGATCGAGCCGCGGTCCACGTACCCCAGGGCCGGCCGGTGGCGCACCAGGAACCCGCCCACCTTCGGGCGCAGCACCTGCCCCAGCAGGAACGGCAGCAGGAGCTGGACCACGATCTTCACGAGGGAGTCCGCGGAGAACCCTCCCGCGCTGCCGCCGAGCAGGGCGGCCGCCAGCAGCGGCGTGAGCAGGATCCCGGCGAGGCTGGAGAAGGAGCCGGCGCAGACCGCGGCCGGGACGTTGCCCCGGGCGATCGAGGTGAAGGCGATCGAGGACTGGATGGTCGACGGCACCAGGCACAGGAACAGCAGCCCGCTGTACAGCGGCGGCGTCAGCACCGCCGGGACCAGCACGCGCGCCGCCGTCCCGAGGACCGGGAAGAGCACGAAGGTGCAGGCCAGCACGGTGAGGTGGAGGCGCCAGTGGCGCAGCCCGTCCAGCGCCTCCCGCGTGGACAGCCGGGCGCCGTACAGGAAGAACAGCAGGGCCACGGCCCCGGTCGCGAGCCCCTCGGCGACGGCGCCCGCCTGACCGCGCGCGGGCAGTACCGCCGCCAGGCCCACGGTTCCGAGGAGGGCCAGGACGTACGGGTCCACGGGCAGCGAGGAGGGCAGGCGCAGCCGGGTCAGCCGAGGCGGGCGGGTCGGCGGGGTCAGCCGCGGCGGCCGGGACAGGCGCGGCGGGCGGGAAAGGCGGGGCATGGCGTGCGGAGCTCTCTTGCCGTCGTGGAGGAGGCCGGCGGCGGCGGTGCGGCGGGCGGGCCGGGGCCTTCCCTCATCGTCCGCGCGGGACGGGTCATCGGGAAACCCGTACACCGCACTCACTGTGATCGCCGTACGTGATGACCGTGGCAGCATGGGGGCCATGTACGACCCCGTCCAGCTGCGCACCTTCCTCACGGTGGCCCAGACGCTCAGCTTCACCCAGGCCGCCGGGCGGCTCGGCGTACGCCAGTCCACGGTCAGCCAGCACGTGCGCCGACTGGAGGAGGCGACCGGCCGGCCCCTCTTCCTGCGGGACACCCACAGCGTGGAACTGACCGAGGACGGCGAGGCGCTCCTCGGCTTCGCCCGGACCATCCTGGAGGCGCACGAGCGGGCGGCGGCCTACTTCACCGGGACGCGGTTGCGGGGCCGGCTGCGCTTCGGGGCGTCGGAGGACTTCGTCCTGACCCGGCTGCCGGAGATCCTGGAGGGCTTCCGGCACGAGCACCCCGAGGTGGACCTGGAGCTGTCGGTCGAGCTCTCCGGGACGCTCCACGAGCGGCTCGACGCGGGCCGCCTGGACCTGGTCCTGGCCAAGCGCCGCGGGCCGGGCGACGAGCGGGGCCGACTGGTGTGGCGCGACCGGATGGTGTGGATCGGCGCGGAGGGGCTGCGGGTGGACCCGGACCGGCCCGTTCCGCTGATCGTGTTCCCGCCGCCGGGCATCACCCGCGCCCGGGCGCTGGACGTGCTGGAACGCGACGGCCGGGCCTGGCGGATCGCGTGCACGAGCGGCAGCCTGAGCGGCCTCGTCGCCGCCGCCCGCGCCGGGCTCGGCGTGATGGCGCACACCCGCGGGCTGATCCCGCCCGGCCTGGTACGGGTGCCGGGCCTGCCCGACCTGGGCGCGGTGGAGTTCGCCCTGCTCCGCGGCCCGCGGGTGTCGCCGGCTGCGGAGGCCCTGGCCGCGGCCGTCCTGTCGGGCGCCGACCGCCTGTCCCGCGCAGGCTGACCTCGGGGCGGGGGGCCACCGCCCCGCCCGCGCGGGACATGCGGGGGCCACCGCCCCGCCCGCGCGGGCCGGCGCTCAGGTGCCCAGCACCACCAGCCCCTCGTGGGCCCGCAGGCTGCCCGGGGTGAGCGGGGCGAAGGTCTGCGGCAGGGCCAGGCGGGGCGGCCCGCCGTCCGGAGGCGCGTCGAAGAAGTAGGCGGCCTCCGCCGCGGTGTCGCTGACCAGGTGCGGGCCCGACGCGGAGGCCGTGGCGCGGCCCAGCGGCGTACGGAACAGGCTGCGCAGGTGCCGCAGGGTCTCCGCGGTGACCCGGGTCGGCACCGGCCGCCCCGCATCGTCCGGGGCCTGCCCGCAGGAGCCGCCTGTGGCCGCCGACCCCTCGGGGCCGCCGCCGGCTGCGGCCCCTGTGCAGGCGGCCGGAGCGGTCACGTCCGGGGGGATCGCACCCGACAGCAGCAGCGCCAGGAGCACGGGCACGGCCTTGCGCCGCAGCGCCTCGGTGGCCCCGTGCAGCCGGTGGGCGTGCGCGACGGGCAGGGACAGCGCGAGGCTGCCGGCCGCGTCGCCGACGGCGATCGGGACTGCCGAGCACACCACGCCGGGGGAGTACTCCCGCAGGTCGAAGACCGGCGCGCCGGGCGCCAGCGAATCCAGCGCGGAGAACAGCGCCCGGCTGTCGGTGATCGTCTGCGGGGTGAGGCGGGCGGTGCGGTGCCGGGCCAGGTGGTCGCGGCGGCCGTCCTGGTCGAGCTGGGTCAGCAGGCACTTGCCCACCGCGCTGGCGTGCGCGGCCGCCTTGAAGTCCACCCACTCCTGCACGGGCGGGGTCCCCGGCCCGTCCGCCATCTGCGTGATCCGGACCTCGCCGTCGGCGTACCGGCTCAGGTAGACCGCGGCCCCCGCGCTGTCCCGGGCGAGCGCCAGCGTGCGCTGGAGCTGGAGGGGGAGCCCGGCGCCGCCGGGGGCGGCGAGCCGGTCGAGCGCCGGCCCGCGCGCGTACACGCCCGCCCCGGGCCGGTAGGCGTACTCCTCCTCGCACAGCATCACCAGCAGCGGGCGCAGCTCCGCCTCGGCCAGCGCGGACTCCCGCGCGAGCTGCCCGGCCCGCACGCCGAGCGGGTGCTTCTCCAGGACCCGTACGACGGCCAGCGCCCGGCGTGCCTCCGCCAGGGCCCCGCCGTCCCGGCCGTCCCGGCCGTCCCCGACCCGGCGGGCGGCGAGGGCCGGCGCCGGACGCCGCAGGGGCCCCGGCCCCGGCCGGTCGGGGCCGGGGCCGACGGCTCCCGCTCCGGCGGGCTGCGGCCCCCGGCGCCGCGGGCCCCCCGCCGCGGTCGGGGGCACCGCCCCGGCGGGCCGCAGCAGGGGCGGGGGAAGAGGGGGGCGGAAGGCGGTCAGGACCGACGGCAGGCCCGGCCTCGGCAGCGGCACCGGGCCCAGGTCCGCGTCGTCCAGCTGCTCCACGTACCGCAGGACGGCCGCCTGGGCGCACAGCCGCACCTCGCGCAGGTCCCGGCGGCCGCCCGGCCGGAAGCCGCGCCGGCCCAGCTCCCGAGCCCACACCTTGGCGTCGTGGTGCTCGCCGCGCCGGGAGTGGTCCAGGAACAGGCAGTACGCGGCCGGGGCGGTCCGGACGTGCCCGGACCCGGCGGCGAACTGCCACCAGAACCGGGCGCCCTCGCGCAGCCCCGCCAGGTGCAGCAGGCAGCCGAAGACGACCGCGCCCGCCAGGTCGGTGTGCGCGCTCGCGAGGAAGGCGCCGAGCTGCGCCTCCGCCCGGGGCGCGGACACGACGGCCAGGCACGCGGCCTTGAGGTCGCGCCGGGCCCGCTCGGAGTCCAGCGGGCACTCCCGCGCGGGATCGCTCCACCCGTAGGCCCGCCGCCGGGCGGGGGCGGCCGCGCCCCGGGCCCGGGTGGCGCGCAGCAGCCGGGCCTCGGCGGCACCGACGTCGTAGTGCGGATACCGGTCGCGCACGCTCGCCCGGGCCAGGAACTCGGCCAGGGAGCGGCGGGCGGCGCCGCCTCCGTGTTCCTCCTCGCCCTCGCGCCGCCTCATGATTCGGCGGAGGCGTCGAGCAGGCGGGCGAGCCGCCGGTGGGCCTGCCCCAGCTGCGAGCGGACGGTGGCCTCGTCGACGCCCATGACCGCGGCCGCCTCACCGGGGGTGCACTGCAGCCCGTAGCGCAGCAGCACCGCGTCGCGCTGGCGCTCGGCGAGGCGGGAGACGGCGGAGTAGAAGCGGATGGTGTCGGTCAGCACCTCGTACTGGTCGGCGTGCGCCTCCTTCAGGGCGGCCTCGAAGGCGCTGATGTCCATGGGTTCGGGCCAGGTGCTGCGCAGCCGCTGCCGGTCGACCAGCCGTTGCTTGAGGATGGTCCAGGCGTAGGCGTCGAGCCGGTCCATGTGAAGCATGCGTAACCACTCGTTCATGATCGAATCGAAGGTCGCGTCCACCGCGTCCTCGGCAGCCGCGTCGGAGCCCAGCTGCAGATACGCGAAGCGCATGTAGGAGGGCCTCCGGTTGGCGTGGAAGGCCCAGTACGACAGGCGTGCCGTCGGGTCCCACTGGCTCATGGGTGTCGGCCGTCGCCGTCGGCTGGGCAGTCCCACGGCCCCACCGGACTCCTCTGGTCCGCCATCGCTCACCGTTCCACCTCACCTCATCCCCTGTGCCCGGCAAGCCTGGCAGCGCGGGCGGCCGACGGTCGAGAGGAAGGAGGAAGCCGGTGGATTACGTTCGGTGATGATCGTCCCGTGACAGACTTCGACCGGACGCGGGCCCACCCGGTGCGTACGCATATGCCCCGGCCATGTGGGGTCGCACGACCCCCGGCACAACCTCCGCACGACCCCCGCACCGCCTCCGTCGACCGCCTCCCGGAGGGCCCCGGGAGGGGCCGCGGAACCGCTCCCGGCACGGCTCCGCCGCCGCGGCCCGTACCGCACCGCGGACACCGGTCCGGGAGCTTCCCGTACCGCTGTAGCATGACCCCATTGCGAGGGCCGTGACGCAGAGGTCACTTCCCTCGCTTTTGCGTTGCGCCCTGCCCGGCCCCGAGAAATGGGGGCGCCCCGCATTCGGGCGGTTCGATACGATGAACCGCATCACAATCCGTCACGGCCCGTTGCAACCGCATATATGAAATGGAGCATCCGAGGATGGCTCGACACCTGATCACCAGCGCGCTTCCCTACATCAACGGGATCAAGCACCTGGGCAACATGGTCGGGTCGATGCTTCCGGCGGATGTGTACTCCCGGTACCTCCGCCAGCGCGGCCACGACGTCCTCTACATCTGCGCCACCGACGAGCACGGCACCCCCGCCGAGCTCGCCGCGAAGGAGGCCGGCCTGTCGGTCGCCGACTTCTGCGCGCAGGCCCACGACGCCCAGAAGGCGGTCTACGACGGCTTCGAGCTGTCCTTCGACTACTTCGGCCGCAGCTCCTCCGCCCAGAACCGCGAGATCACCCAGCACTTCGCGCGCCAGCTCCACGAGAACGGCTTCATCGAGGAGCGCGCGATCCGGCAGGTGTACTCGCCGGTCGACGGCCGCTTCCTGCCGGACCGCTACGTCGAGGGCACCTGCCCGCACTGCGGCTACGACAAGGCCCGCGGCGACCAGTGCGAGAACTGCACCCGCGTCCTGGACCCGACGGACCTCATCGAGCCCCGCTCGGCGATCTCCGGCTCCACCGACCTCGAGGTCCGCGAGACCAAGCACCTCTTCCTGCTGCAGTCCAAGCTCCAGCACGAGGTCGAGGCCTGGGTCGCGCAGCACGAGGCCGAGTGGCCGCAGCTGGCCTCCTCCATCGCCCGCAAGTGGCTGACCGAGGGCCTGCACGACCGCGCGATCACCCGCGACCTCGACTGGGGCGTCCCCGTCCCGGCCGACACCTGGCCCGACCTGGCCGCCGAGGGCAAGGTCTTCTACGTGTGGTTCGACGCCCCCGTCGAGTACATCGGCGCCACCAAGGAGTGGTCCGACCTCGACCCGGCCGGCCGCGACTGGAAGTCCTGGTGGTTCGAGGCCGACGACGTCCGCTACACCCAGTTCATGGCGAAGGACAACGTCCCGTTCCACACGGTGATGTTCCCCGCCACCGAGCTCGGCGTGCGCGAGCCCTGGAAGAAGGTCGACTACGTCAAGGCCTTCAACTGGCTGACGTACTACGGCGGCAAGTTCTCCACCTCCCAGAAGCGCGGCGTCTTCACCGACCAGGCGCTGGAGATCCTCCCGGCCGACTACTGGCGCTACTTCCTCATCGCCAACGCCCCCGAGTCCGACGACTCGTCCTTCACGTGGGAGCACTTCACCGCCACGGTCAACAAGGACCTCGCCGACACCCTCGGCAACTTCGTCAACCGCGTGCTCTCCTTCTCCCGCAAGCGCTTCGGCGACGACGTCCCGGCCGGCAAGGACGCCGGCGAGGCCGAGACCCGGCTGGGCGAGCAGATCGCCGAGCTGCTCGCCGAGTACGAGGGCCACATGGACGCCCTCCAGTTCCGCAAGGCCGCGGCCGCGCTGCGCGCCCTGTGGTCGGCCGGCAACTCGTACCTGGAGGAGAAGGCCCCCTGGCTCGAGATCAAGACCGACCCGGAGGGCGCCGCGCTCACGCTGCGCACCGCCATGAACCTCATCCACCTCTACTCGGTGGTCTCCGAGCCGTTCATCCCGGCCTCGGCGCGCGCCATGCGCTCCGCGTTCGCGCTCGCCGACGACACGGCCGTCTGGGTCGGCCCGGAGCAGGCCAAGGCGCTGGACGCGGTCCCGGCGGGGACGCCGTTCACGGTGCCGCCGGTGCTGTTCGCCAAGATCACGGAAGAGGACCTCGAGTCCTACCGCGAGCGCTTCGGCGGCGTCGAGGCGGGCTGAGCCCGGCTGAGGCCCGCGGCCGAAGGCCGCGCGCACACATGAGGGGCGCGACCCGATCCGGGGCGCGCCCCTCACGCATTGATGCGGACGGGGGCGGACAGGGGCGGGCGGGGCGGGCCGACGGGCGGGCGGGCGGCGCATGCGGTCCCGTGCGGTCCGGCGTGGTCCGGCACTCTCGTGCACCCGGGCACCCTCCTGCACCCTGGCGCGCACCCTCCTGCACCGTCCTGCAAAGGCCTCACCCGGGGCTGCCTCCCGTCCGCCTGGGCGCCCCGGCCGCGGTACGGTGGCCCGCCGCGTACTCCCGTACGAACACGGCGAGCGCCACCACCGTGTTCCGCAGCTCCGACCACAGCACCCGCTCGTTGGGGGCGTGCAGGTTGCACATGCCGTCCTGCGCCCCGAACAGCAGCACCTCCGCCTGCGGCGCCGCCTCCGCCAGCCCGCGCACCAGCGGGACCGACGCACCCGACGCCACGATCGCCGGCGGCCCGCCCCACGCCTCCTGCAACGCCGTGAGCGCCGCCCGGTACGCGGGCCCGCCCCTGCGTGCCTCGAAGCCCGGGCCGGCGCCGCCCGGGACCACCGTGACGGGGATGCCGAAGGGCCGCCGGTCACACAGGTGCCGCACCACCGCCTCCTGCCCCTCGCGCGGATCCTGCCGCGGATGGAAACGCAGGTTCAGCCGGGCCCTGGCGTACGGGACGACGGCCGAGGCGGCCCCGTCCACCGCGGGCGCGTCGAGCCCGATGACGGTGATCGCGGGGCCGCTCCACAACCGCTCGCCGAGCGAGCCGGTACCCATGAGCGGCACTCCTTCCTGCACCGATGCCAGCTCGCGGAACTCCTGCTCCGGGAAGGCCGCGCCCTCCCACCGGTCGCGCCGCAGGCCCGCCACGGCGACATCGCCGTTCGCGTCATGCAGCGACGCCAGCGCGTGCAGCAGCACCAGCAGCGCGTCGGGCGCGGCGCCGCCGAACTCCCCGCTGTGCCGCGGCTCGTCGAGGGTCCGCACCTCGACCGTGAGCTCGGCTGCGCCGCGCAGGCCGGTGGTCAGCGTGGGCGTGCCGGGCCGCAGGCTGCCGCAGTCGGCGATGACCATGGCGTCGCAGGCGAAGCGCCCGGGATCGGTCGGCGGATAGGCGCCGAAGGAGCTGCCGTACTCCTCGTGGCCCTCGACCACCACCTTGATCCCGACCGGCGGCCTGCTCCCGTACAGCCGCAGCAGACCCAGCAGCGCGACCACGTTCGCCTTGTCGTCGGCGATGCCGCGGGCCCGCATCCCGCCGGGGACCGGGGTGGGCTCGAACGGGGGCGAGAGCCAGGGGGAGGGGTCGCCGGCGGGCTGGACGTCGTAGTGCGCGTAGAGCAGCACGGTGGGTGCGCCCGGATCCGGCGGAGGGACCTCGGCGTAGACCACCGGGGGAGTGGCGGGCAGGTCGAGCCGCTCCACGCGGGGGACGCCGGCCTCGCGCAGAAGGGAGGCGACGAGGTCGTGCGCGGCCAGGACGGGCCCGGGCGGGTAGCCGGGAAAGGCGACGGACGGAATCGCCGCCAGCCGCGCCAGATCGTCCCGGAGCCCGCCCATCAGCCCGTCCACGTGCGCACGGAGGGCCGGGGTGCTCGGGCTGCCCGCCGGGTTTTCGGGGCTTTTCGAGCCTTCCGAGTCTTCCTGGCTTTGGAGGCTTTCACGGCCTTCACGGCCTTCACGGCCTTCACGGCCTTCACGCCCTTCACGGCCTTCACGGCCTTCACGGCCTTCGGGGCCTTGCGATCCTCTTCGGCTGCTGTCCCGTTCCACGCCGTCCTTCCGTCCTTCCGTCCTGTCGCCCTGGCTCGATCATGGTCCGGGCCAGGGACGGACGGCCCGAGGTGCTGGGCCGGACGGGTGAGGCGCCGGCTGCCCCGGCGGGGCCCTGCCCCTTCTTCGCCTTGGCCTGGTCCGGCCTGGCCTCCTCCTCGTCCTCGCCGGTCACGAACGCGGCCCCGTCCGGGTGGCGTGCGCGGATCCGCGTTGACGTCGATGGCCTGAAGCCGCTGCTCCGTCAGGGATCTTGACCCGTCTGCCGCGTATCGAAGCAGTGTCGTGATCGTTTCTTCATCCGAAAGCCCACATCTGCTGCGGAACGGGAGGACGCGCGGTGACCGCTTGGCAGTACCTCGCCGGAGCGGGCCTGGTGGCGGCGCTGTACCCGCTACAGGGCCAGGTGGCCGTCGCGGACGACGGCGGCGGCCACGCCGCCGCCCGGCTCGACGTGTGCGTGCCGTCCGGGCAGCCCCGCCCGGCCGCAGCGCCGCCCGAGGCCGCGCCCCCGGCGGTGCGGCCTCCGGTACGCACCACCGAGCCCGGAGCCCGGCGGCCGACCGTGCACCACCCCGGGCACACGCCCCTCCCCGAGGCACCGGCCCCCGCCCCGGCGGATCCGCCGGGGCGGGCGGAACCGCCCGTACCGCCGGCCGCGCCCGCGCCTCGGCCGGTGGCCGTATCCCCGCCGGTGCCGGTGCCGGTGCCGGTGCCTGCGGCGAAGGCCGGGGCCGCGCAGCCGCAGCCACCGGCACCCGCACCGGATCCCGAGCCGCCTGCCGGGCCGCCCCCCGCCGGGACCCCCGCCCCGCTCCTGGCCGAAGCGGGGGGCCCGGTGCACGCGACGGCCTTCCACGTGCGCCCGTACCGCTCGAAAGCCCTGGCACGACGCGGGCCTGACGGCCTGTCCACCGTGATGCTCATGGCCGTCGTCACCACCCCGGCCGTGCTCGCCGCGGCCGTCCTGCGACCGCGCTCCAAGAACCGCACCTGAGGCCGGCTCCACCGGCCGGCCCCTCCACCAACGGGAGAACCCTCGTGTCCGAATGGCTGATCCTGGCCATCGCCATGGCGCTCGTCTGCGCCCTCGTCTTCGCCTTCACTGCGCTCCGGCACCGCCGGGTCGCACCCGACGAGGACACCAGCGAAACCCCCGACGTCATCGAGTACATGACGATGATGGTCGGCGTGGTCTACGCCATCGTGCTCGGCCTGGCCATCGCGGGCGTCTGGGAGGCGCGCGGCGCCGCCGAGGACAGCGTCCGGCGCGAGGCCCAGGCCCTCTACGAGGTCAGCCAGCGCGCCGACGTCTACCCGGCCGCCGTCCGGGACCGGATCCGCGGCGAGGTCGACGCGTACGTCGCCCACACCGTCGCCGTGGACTGGCCGCGGCTGACCGCGGGCGAGGGCGCTACGCCCGAGGGCGCGGACCTGCTGGCGAAGCTGCGCACCGACGTCACCCACCAGAGCCCCGCCACAGAACTCCAGGCCCAGGCGTACCAGCCGCTGCTGGACCAGATCGCGACCGCCGACGACGCCCGCCACTCGCGGGTGCAGAGCGACGAGTCCACGCTGCCGAGCGTGGTGTGGTTCGGGCTGCTGACCGGCGGTGTGGTCACCGTCGGCCTGATCTTCGCCCTGCAGATTCGCCGCTCGGGCCGTGAACTCCTGCTGGCGGGGCTCTTCAGCGCGCTGATCGTGTTCCTGCTGTTCATGGTGTGGAGCTTCGACGCCCCGTACGGCCGCGACGGAATCGATTCCGCGGCCCCGTTCCAGGACCTGTTCCCGAAGCTGGCCTTGGCGGCGGAGCGGTAGGGACTGGGGGAGCGATCCGGGGCGGGGCCGGTTCTGCCGGGCGGCGGCTGGGGGGCGGGTCACGGTGGACCGGGGTCGGGGGGTGTCCGGGGGCGTCCCGGCCGCCCATTGTCCTTCCGGTGCGGGCCGGCCCGTCAAGGGCGCTCCCTTCGGTCGCGTCGCTTCGCGATGTCGCTCCGCTCCACCCTTGACAGACCGACCCGCCCCGGAATGCCAAAGAGCTGCCGGGAAGCCCCCGAAGGATGGCCAGGGGGTCATGTCCAGCCTTCTCCCTCGTCAGAGACCTCCTTCTCCCGCCCCAGGTGCAGAATCCTTCCTCCCCGGATCCCATCCCGCCCCGGCACCGGGCATGCGGGCAGCCGAGCCCCCAGACCCGCAAAAGGGGCCATCGCGGGAGCCGAGGGGCTCCACCCGCACCAGACGTCAGTGAAATGACCATCGGGAGCGGGCAGCGCCCTCAGATCGCTACGCGCTCCTCTTTTCTCGGCGTCCGACGGCCGCCTGTGGCCGGTAGCGCAACAGATCGCTACGTGGCCCCGCACATCTCAGCGTCTGACGACCGTCCGTGGCTGAGAGGCGCAGCAGATCGCTACGTGGTCGCTCACGTCTCAGCGTCGGACGACCGTCCGTGGCCATCAGCCGCCCCGACGGCCCGTCAGCCGTCCCGACGGCCGTCAGCCGCTGAGATATGAGGGCTCGTGTAGCAACCTGTTGCGCTACCAGCCCCAGACGGTCGTCAGACGCTGAGATGCGACGGGCCACGTAGCGATCTGTTGCGCCTACCGGCCACAGACGGCCGTCGGACGCCGAAAAGAGAGGAGCGCGTAGCGATCTGGGGCGTCTCCCCGCTCCTGGCAGCCGCTTCATTGAAGTTTGTTGCGGGTTGGAGCCCTTCGGCTTTGGGCGTGGGCTCTTTTGCGGGGCTGGGGGTGTCCCTTCCCGGATGCCCGGGGGTGGGCAAGGTGGGTGGTGCCGGGAGGAAGGATTCTGCATATCGGGATCCGGGCCGCTCTCTCTGGCGAGTGCAGAGGCTGGATTTGACCCCCTGGCCATCCTTCGGGGGCTTCCCGGCAGCTCTTTGGCATTTCGGG